>SKLC01000017.1 GCA_007123425.1 Nitriliruptoraceae bacterium | reverse complement strand
GGGAGCCCGCGCTCGACGGCGTCGACCTGACCGTGCGCCGCGGGCACCGCATCGCGCTGATCGGCCCGAGCGGCGCCGGCAAGACCACCATCGCGGAGGTGCTGACCGGCCTGCGCCGGCTCGACGCGGGCCGCGTGACCCTCGACGGCGTCGACCTGCACGACCTGCGCGGCGACGACGTGCGCCGGATCGTCGGGTTCGTCGAGCAGCACAGCCACGTGTTCGCCACCTCCGTGCGCGAGAACCTGCGGCTGGCAGCCCCCGACGCCGACGACGGCCAGCTGCTGGCGGCGCTTCGGGCGGTGCGGCTCGAGACATGGGTGCGCGGGCTGCCGGACGGCCTGGCCACGCCGGTGGGCGACGAGGGGGCGCGCCTGTCCGGTGGGCAGCGCCAGCGGCTGGCGCTCGCGCGGACGCTGCTCCGGGATCAGCGGCTCCTCGTGCTCGACGAGCCCACGGCTGACGTCGACGCCGTCACCGCCGCCGGCCTGCGACGGGAGCTGCTCGACGCAGCAGGTGGGCGCGGCGTGCTGCTGATCACACACGATCTCCCGGGCGACGAGGAGGTCGACGAGATCGTGGTGCTCCACGAGGGCCGCGTCCTCCACCGGGGCCCACCGTCGACCACGCCGCCGCTGGACGAGCTCGTCGCGGCCGCGCCGGTCGCCTCGTCGGCGGACTCCCGAGAAGCAGCCATGCGTCGAGCATCCATGCCATCGGCTCCTGCGCGGCCCCCCGATCCGCAGCCAGGCCACTGAGCTCGCCCTCGTCGGCCGCGGCCCAGTCTCCAGACGCTGCACGACCGGCCCCTCGGCGCGGGCATCCGAGGGGCCGCCCGTCACCCGTCCGTCAGCTGCTAGCAGCTGCTGCCGACCGGGTTGTCTTCGTCGTTTGCGGGCTTCCAGGCTGTCGTCGAGTTCCCGTCGGAGTTGCCCACTGCCGTCACGTGCGCGTCGTTCTCGTACAGTCCGGCAGCACCCGGATGTCCACGCACTGGCGAGAGGGCGTCTTCGTCTCCGTCCTCAGCCTCAACGCAATCGAAGTTGTCCTGCGCCCCCTTGCCCGGCGGTTCGAACGCGACCGCGGGGCCGGCGGTGAGGCCCAGGGAGAGCAGCAGGGCGGACAGCAGGGTCAGGATCCTTCGCATGGTGTACCTCCCACCTGTTGGTCTGGGGTGTGAGGCGCGGTCGTCGCCCGGTGTGGGGGCCGACGATGACCGGTCGCCTCTGCCCTCGTAGACGTCGCTGGCCAGGTGCGGATTGCACCCGTGCCGGCGGTGTCCGCGGATGGGGGTGCGGTGTGCGCCAGGTGGGCGGCGTGCCATGTGTGGCCGAGCGCGATCGTCCTCTCCAGTGGCCCCGTTGGGGCGCCCGCTGGGGTGCCGTCAACTGCAAGGGAGCATTGGCATTGGTGAGGGCGTTCGGAGGGGGATCGAGCAGATCAATCAGGAGTTCTCGGAGCCTTTCGCGCCGGCGATCATGAAGGCTTCAGCCGGCTGTATACGGAGGAGGCCCTGTTTCTCCCTCCAGGGATGCCCACCGCCCGGGGCCGAGCCGAGATTGGCGAGTCCTTCGCTGCGATGGGCCGACGCGGGGGGCACGGAGCTCAAGTTCGAGCGCTCGAGGTGGAGGAAAGCGATCACACCGTGCTCGAGCTGGTTCGGAGCACGGCCCATATGTGGCAAGGATGTGGCACGCCAGCCTGTGGACAACGCGAAAACCGGAACGGGAATCCGCAACAGAACGCCACACGAGTGCCCCAGGGAGCCAGACCTTGCGGGTGGGCCCGGCCGGACTTGAACCGGCAACCAACGGATTATGAGTCCGCTGCTCTGACCTGTTGAGCTACGGGCCCGCGCGGCCCACACGCTACTGCGTGCGGGTCGTCGGCCCGCTGCTCGCCGGACGACCGAACAGGACCCCGGGAGCGGTCCGGTTGCAACACGGCCGTGCCGGCTCGGTGGAAGGGGTCAGGGCCGCAGCGCTCGGGCGAGACCGTGGGGATCGGCCACGGTGACCGTGGCCCCCGGATGGCGCACGAGTGGCCCCAGCAGCGCGGGGACGGGCTCGTGGAAGCGCACGCAGGCGCCCCCGTGCGCGGCCGTGCCGAAGGTCACGCCCTGATCGGCCAGCGAGAGGCGGGCTCCGATCGCGCGGTACCACCGGTAGGGCCCGGTCACCTCGACGCCGGCGACGTTGTGCCGCGGGGTTCGCAGGCCCAGACGACCGAAGCGGATCGTCAGCTCGTCATCGGTCACCTCGACCCAGGAGGTCTCCGGGCTCACGCCCAGCAGCCCCAGCGGTCGCGCGAACCTCGGGTCGTGGAGGAAGGCGAAGCGTCGGGCGCTCATGACAGCAGCCTCCCCATCAGCGCCACCATCTCCACATCGTCGTGGAGCTGATGCTGCAGCATCACCCGATCGACACCGACCCGCGCGTAGTCAGCCAGCCGCTCGGCGGCCTGCTCGGGCGTGCCGATGATCCAGGCGCCACGCAGCCCGTCCAACCAGCTGTCGACGTCGCCGTCCTGCTCGGTGAGCTCCATCAACCGCCGAGCGCGGTCACGCACCTCGGACTCGGTCTCGCCCAGCAGGCAGCCGGTCATCATCGAGAAGGTCAGCGGCGGGCGGGCGGCCTGCTCGCAGGCCTCCGTGACCCGCTCCCGGCGGCGGGCGGCCGCGTCGGGCGTGGGGAACACCGTGTTGTACTCGTCGGCCCACCGAGCGGCCAGCGCGGCCCCCCGTGCACGCGCGAGGCCACCGAGGATCACCGGCACGCGCGGCGACTGAACGGGCTTGGGACGCGCCTCGCACGCCTCGAGGCGGTAGTGGCGGCCCTCGAAGTCGAAGCGGTCCTCGGTCATCTGCCGGACCACGATCTCGAGCTGCTCGGCGAACACCTCGTAGCGCGTGGCGACATCGTGGAACGGCAGGCCATAGGTGCGGTGCTCGAGCTCGTGCCACCCCGCGCCCAGGCCCAGCTCGACGCGGCCCTCGGAGGCGTGGTCAGCCGTGACCACCGCCTTGGCCAGCACGGAGGGGTGGCGGAACGAGGCCGGCGAGACCATGGTGCCCAGCCGGATCCGCTCGGTCATGGGGCCCAGGGCCGCCAGCGTCGTCCAGGCATCCAGGGACCCCAGGTGCGTGCGGGCCTGGACGGACTGGTAGTGGTCCGAGCGGAACAGGCCCTCGAGCCCGGCCCGCTCCACGGCGCGCGCCAACGCGACCCATTGGGGCCAGGTGACGTCCTCCTGCCCCTCGACCATCAGGTTGATCCGCATCCGCGTCCTCCTGCTTCGGCGACCTGCCGCGACGACAGCGGCCCTCGACGAGCCTACGATCGCAGCGGCCTCCGGGTGGGCGCCCGCCCCCGGCGTCGGGCCCCGGGCGTCCCGGGGCGATGCGCAAAGGACCGCGGTGACCACGTCCCACCCCTTCGATCGGGCCTTCTCGCGCCTCCTCGACGAGGACGAGGAGCATGGCTACCGCGACCTCCCCGAGGAGGTCCGCGACGAGGTCCCGGGCAACGCCGGCAAGCAGGTCCTGGCGCAGTCGCTGCAGAAGGTCGGCGACCTCATCGTCGATCCCAAGACGGTCCTGAGCTGGCTCATGGCCGCGGTGGGGGCCCCCGCGGGCCTCGTCGGCCTGCTGGTCCCGATCCGCGAGGCGGGCTCCATGCTCCCGCAGGCGGCACTGGTGCCCTACGTCCGTCGACTCGCGGTGCGCAAGTGGGTGTGGGTCGCCGGCGGTCTGCTCCAGGCGGTGGCCGTCGTGGCGATGGCCCTGGCCACCGCGTCGCTGCAGGGCCTGGCCGCGGGCGTGGCCATCCTGGCTGCCCTGGCGGTCCTGGCCGTGGCCCGGTCGCTGTCGTCCATCGCCTCCAAGGACGTGCTGGGCCGCACGGTGCCGAAGGGCGCACGCGGGCGGGTCAACGGCTGGGCCACCATCGGCGGTGGTGTCGCCGCGATCACCGTGGGCCTGGCGATGCGCGGCTTCGGGGGGCAGCAGACCGGGACAGCGACCTTCGCCTGGCTGCTGCTCGGTGGCGCGGTCGCCTGGCTGCTGGCGGTCCTCGTCTACGCCCGGGTGGTCGAGGCCCCCGGCGTGGCCGATGGCGCGCAGGGTCGTGCAGCCGGAGGCGCGCTGCGGCTCCTGCGAAGCGATGCGACCTTCCGGCGGTTCGTGGTCGCGCGTGCGCTGCTGCTCGTCTCGGCACTGACCCCGCCCTTCGTGGTCGCCCTCGCGACGGCCAGCGGTGCCGACACGGGGCTGCGGGGCCTGGGTCCCTTCGTGATCTCCAGCGGCATCGCCGCGCTCATCGGCGGTCAGGTGTGGGGCCGCATGGCGGACCGCTCGAGTCGTCGGGTCATGATGCTGGCCGCGGGCGGGGCCTCCGCGATCGTGCTCGCCTTCCTCGCCCTGCTCCGCGTGGAGGCGGTCGCCGAGCTCGAGTGGCTCTACGCGGGCACGTACCTGCTCCTCGCGCTCGCCCATCACGGCGCACGCATCGGCCGCAAGACCTACGTGGTCGACATCGCGGAAGGTGACCGGCGCACCGAGTACGTCGCCGTCTCCAACTCCGCCATGGGCGTGCTCCTGCTGGCCGCTGGCGCCGTGAGCGCCGCGGCGGCGACCGTCGGCGTCGAGCTGGCCCTGGCGCTGCTCGCGGCACTCGGGCTGACGGGGGTGCTCGTCAGTCGGTCGTTGCCCGAGACGGACGCAACGCGTCGCTGACGCGATCGGCCGACCCGGCCGCCGACGGCGGATGCGGCCACCGCGGCCGCAACTGCGGCAGAATGCGCGACTGCCCCCTCCGTCAGAGCACACTCATGCGCGATCGACGCACGCGGGCCGCCGAGAGCTGCGGTTCACGCCTCCGGCAGCCGACGGGGGTGGCATGAGGGACGCGCGCAGCCGGCTGCTGGCCGCGGCTTTGGCCGTGGGCGTCCTCGCTCACATGGTGGGCCCCGCGACGGTTCGCGGCGTGGTCACCGCCGGGGTCGGGCTCATCGCGCTCGCCGTGGCCGTCGCCGGCCTCGCCCGGCTGCCCCGTGACACGCGCGGGGGCTGGACGCTGGTGGTCGCCGGGCTCCTGGTGCTCACGACCACGCAGACGGCGATCACGATCGCAGGGCTCGGTGGGACGACGCCGCCGCGGTCGATGTCCATGGCCACCCACGCCCTCGCCGCCATCGTGCTCGCCGCCGGGGTCACCCGCGTCGCCGGCCCGCCCCGGATCCGTGACCTGGCCTCCTCGGTCGACGCGCTGATCGTCGCGGTCGCGGTCAGCACCGCCGTCGGCGCGCTGATCGTGCGGCCCACCTGGGGCGAGGTCGAGGGAACCGCCCTCGTGCCGCTCCTCCTGCTCCACCCCGCAGCGCACCTGGTCCTGCTGGTCGCCACCATCGGCCTGGGCATGGTCGCACCATGGCGCTGGGCCGTGGCGCGGCTGCTGATCTCGGCATCGCTCACGCTGGTCGTGGCGGCCGCCGCGGGCCTCGCGGGGATCGTGCCGGGTGCGCCCTCCCCCGGCGCGCTCCCCGGCCTGGCCCTGCTGGGGGCGCCCGTGCTGCTGGCCCTGGCCGTCGCCCATCCGAGCGCGAGCGAGCTCTCCAGGCTGCCGATCCCCGATCGGGTCCCCGACGCGCCGTGGCGGGTCGTGGTGCTGGCCACCGTGCTCCTCCTGCTGCCGCTGACGGCGCTCGCCGTCGCGGACGACGGGGCCGGCGTCGCGGTCGCGCTCGCGACCGCCGCACTGGTGTTGCTCCTCATCGCTCGCCTCGGGCTCCTGGTGCGCGAGCTACGAGCCAGCCAGGCCCGAGAACTCGCCGAGGAGCAGGAGCGCGGCCACCGGCGGCTCGAAGCGCTCGTGCGCCACACCAGCGACGCCCTGCTCGTCGTCGGCGGTGACGAGCGCGTCACCTACGCCACGCCCGCCGCGACCGCGGTCTTCGGGGCCGACCCGACGGGATGGTCCCGACAGCAGCTGCTGGAGTTCGTGCATCCCGAGGACCGTGACGTCACCCTCCGGACGCTGCTCGAGAGCCTCCGCGTCGACCACGGGCGCCCGGTCCGGCTGCAGACCCGTCTGCACACGCCGGACCACCCGGAGCGCCACCTCGAGGTCGTGGCGGTCAATCTCGTCGACGACCCGGACGTCGCGGGCACCGTGCTGACGCTGCAGGACATCACGGATCGCGTCGAGCTCGAGCGGCGCCTGAGACACCTGGCCTTCCACGACCCGCTGACGGGACTGTCCAACCGCGAGGTGCTGCAGGACCGCCTCGTGCAGGCGCTGGGCCGCGCGGCCCGACAGCGGCAACCGATCGCCGTGCTGCTGTGCGACCTCGACGACTTCAAGGACGTCAACGACACGCACGGCCACGCCGTTGGCGACCAGATGCTCGTCGCCATCGCCCAGCGGCTGCGCGGCGCAGCCCGGAGCACCGACACCGTGGCCCGCCTGGGGGGCGACGAGTTCGCGATCCTGTGCGAGGGCATCGGAGGCCACCGCGACGCGCTGGACATCGCCCGCCGCGTGCTGGGAGCCACCGACGAGGCGATCGACATCGGGGGCCGGTCCCTGCGGGCGGGCGTGAGCATCGGCATCGCGGTCGACGACGGTCGCCGCTCGGGGCAGGAGCTGCTGCGCGACGCCGACATCGCGCTCTACGAGGCCAAGGCCGACGGCAAGCAGCGGTGGTCGATCCACCGACGCAGGATGACCGAGCGGGCCCACGCCCGCCTCCAGCTCGCGAGCGATCTCGGACGCGCCGTCGAGACGGGCCGCATCGAGGTCGCCTTCCAGCCGATCGTGCGCCTGCCCGACCTCCGGGTGACGGGGGTGGAGACGCTGGCGCGCTGGGAGCATCCGGACCGTGGGTGGATCCCGCCGAGCGAGTTCATCCCCCTGGCGGAGGAGACGGGCCAGATCGTCGGGCTCGGCGACATCGTCCTGCGCGAGTCGCTGAAGGCCCTGCGGGGATGGGACCGAGAGGGGCAGCTCGACCTCCGCGTGGGCGTCAACGTCTCCGCCAGGCAGGTGCGCGATCCCGGGCTGCCCGGGCGCGTCGCCGGCTGGCTCGCCGAGTACCGGATCGACCCGGCCCGCCTCGTGCTCGAGCTGACCGAGTCGGTGATGATCGACGAGGCCGACGACGCCATCGAGGTCATGCAGCGGCTGCGCGAGCTGGGGGTCCGCTTCGCCGTCGACGACTTCGGCACCGGCTACAGCTCGCTGGCCTACCTGCGGCGGCTGCCCGTGGACATCGTCAAGACCGACCGGGCGTTCGTCCGCGAGCTGGGCAGCGACGAGGCCAGCGCCGACGTGGTGCGGGCCGTGGTCGAGATGGCCCGCAGCCTGCGCCTCGACGTCGTCGCCGAGGGCGTCGAGAGC
Organism: Nitriliruptoraceae bacterium; assembly: GCA_007123425.1. GTDB lineage: Bacteria > Actinomycetota > Nitriliruptoria > Nitriliruptorales > Nitriliruptoraceae > SKLC01. The sequence goes on along the minus strand of SKLC01000017.1, from coordinate 1,815 downwards.
TCCCGACAGCTCGACGCGCTGGTGGCGATGGGCTGTGGGTTCGCCCAGGGCTATCTGTTCTCCCGCCCCGTCTCCGCGGAGGCGCTGCTGCCCCGGCTGCGCGGCGGTGCGCCCTCGGACGCTCACACGGGCAGGCGCCTTCGACACGCGCGGCACGAGGAGCCGCCGACGCACGGGGCCGCGGAGCCGCGGGCCGTGTGACCGGACGATCCAGCGAGCGCTGCCACGGCAGGCCCCTAGGATCGTCACGCCCCGGGCCCGACTGGGCCCCCGGGCCCAAGAGGTGTCGAGAGGCGAGGCATGCAGGCCGGTGGGCAGCAGCCAGCATCCACCCTGCCCCGCCCCACCAGAACGCAGACGACCGGGCTGACGGTCGGCGGCCTGCTGTTCGTGCTCGCGCTGCTGGTGGACGTGCCCGGGCTGGCCCCCGACGGTCAGCGGATGCTGGCGATCTTCCTGCTCGCGATCGTCCTGTGGATCACCGAGGCGATCCCACTGGTCGCCACCGCCGTCCTGGTGATCCTCCTGCAGGTGCTGATGCTGTCCTCGGAGGCGGTGCTGCCCGTGGGCGCCGACGCCCTGCCTGCCTCTGACTACTTCGCCACGCTCGCCGATCCCGTGATCGTGCTGTTCCTCGGTGGCTTCCTGATCGCCCAGGGCGCTGCCAAGTTCGACCTCGACCGGAACCTCGCCGCCGTCCTGCTGCGCCCGTTCGCGGGCTCGGCGAGGGCGACGGTCCTCGGGCTGATGGCGATCACCGCGCTGCTGTCGATGTTCGTCTCCAACACGGCGACCACCGCCACGATGTTCGCCGTGGTGGTGCCGGTCCTCCGGGCCCTGCCCGCAGGGACCGCACGCACCGGGGTGGCGCTGTCGATCCCCGTGGCGGCCAACGTGGGCGGGATCGGCACCCCCGTGGGGAGCCCGCCGAACGCGATCGCGCTGGGAGCGCTCGCGGCCCGCGGCGAGTCGATCTCCTTCGTCGCCTGGATGGCCCTGGCGCTGCCCCTCGTCGTGCTGGTGCTCGCCGGTGCCTGGTGGCTGCTCACCCGGCGCTTCGTGCCCACCGGCACGCCGTTGGCGCTCGAGCTCCAGGCGAGCTTCGACACCCGTCCGGCGGCCATGGTGTTCTACGCCGTGGCCGGCGCCACGATCCTGCTCTGGCTCACCGAGCCGTTCCATGGCATCGCCTCGACGACCGTGGGCTTCGTCCCGGTCGTCGCGTTGCTGGCCACCCAGGTCATGAGCGGCGACGACCTCCGCTCGATCCAGTGGCCGGTGCTGTGGCTGGTGGCGGGAGGGATCGCGTTGGGCCTGGGGATCGGCGCGACGGACATGGACGTCTGGCTGCTCCAGCTGCTGGCATGGGATCGTCTCGGCCACCTGCTGCTGGTCGGCCTGCTCGCGCTGACGGCCGTCGCCTTCTCGACGGTGATCTCCAGCTCCGCTGCCGCGAACCTGCTCATCCCGCTCGCCCTCGGCATCGCGTTCGGGGTGGGCGCCGACGCCGTGCTGGTCGCCGTCGTCGTCGCGATCGCCTGCTCGCTCGCGATGTCGCTGCCGATCTCGACCCCGCCCAACGCGATCGCCTACGCGACCGGCGAGGTCCCCACGCGGGCGCTGGGCACGACGGGCCTGGCGGTGGGCGCGGCGGGCATCGGCCTGCTGGTGCTGGCGATGCCGCCGCTGTGGTCGCTGCTGGGGCTGCCGTGAGCGGGCTGGACGCACCCGCCGACCAGACGCCCCGTGGGGGGCGCCCCACCGTGCTCGTGGTCGCCCCCGCGGACTCGCGCGATGCCCTCTCCGCGCGGGTGG
>SKLC01000274.1 GCA_007123425.1 Nitriliruptoraceae bacterium | reverse complement strand
CACCGGGCGATGCGCTGCCGCGCGCGCTCGCGCGCGCCGGCATCGGCGGCGCGACGCAGCGCCTCCTGGAGGGAGCGAAGGAACCGGGTCGCATCCGCCTGGAGCCTGAGGTCGGCCGGCAGCTCGTAGAGCGGGATCTCCGTCTGCGCCGGATCGCTGTCGACCACGCCCACCCAGGCGTCGGGCGAGGGCGCCTCGCGCGCCGGCACCCACGGGACGGGGTGCGCCACCACCAGCACGGCATCGGCATCCGCGACCCCCCACCCGTGCCGACGCGCAGGATGATCGTCACGCAGGTTCATCCGGTGCCGCGTGGCCGTGACGGCCACGCCGAACTCCGAGGCGATCTCGTCGAGGTAGGGCACGGCTGCAGGATCGTCCCCTACCCGGTCGGTGAGCAGCAACGGCTGCCGGGCCGCGAGCAGGCGATGGGCGACCTCCGCCACCTGGTCCTGGTCACCTCCACCGAGCTGCGGGACGCCGAGGCCGCGATACGAGGCGCCCTGGTCGCCGGCGGGAGCCCGGGCACGGCCGACCTCGTCGGGCAGGGCCAGGTAGGCGGGGCCCCGAGGCGCGGCCATGCTGACCTGCAGCGCCCGCGCCATCACGGTTCGTGGGTCGTCGTGCGCCGCCAGGCGGTGGTCCCACTTCACGTACTGCCGCACGACGCCGCCGGGGTCCCATCGCTGCTGCTTCCAGAAGACCGGGCTCGTCCGCGACTCCGGATGCGTGGGCGGGTAGCCGCCCAACAGCAGCACCGGGTAGTTGCCCCGGAAGGCGTTGTGCAGCGCCCCACCGTGATGCAGCAGGCCCAGGTCCGCATGGCACGCGGTCATGCTCGGCTGTCGGCGCACCATCGCGTCGCCCATGGCCGCGCTCAGCGCGGCATGCTCGTGCGGGCAGGTCACCAGCTCGGCGGTCGCCTCCCCGTGAGCGCGGGCGCGGGCCTCGGCCTCCTGCAGGGAGCTCAGCTCGGAGCCGCTGGTGAACCAGACCCGCTCGACACGGCACTGGGCCGCCGTGGCCAGCAGCACCGCAGCGGTCTCGGCGGGGGCGGTCGCGGTCACCGGACCTCCACGCGACGTCCCCCGTCCGACGCGACGCGGACCGTCGTCGACGTGCCCACCGGCACCACGTCGGTGAACTCCGACAGCGGCCGCTCGGTGCCGAGGACCTCGGCCCTGCGCTCGATCTCTCCCACCTGCTCGTCGGAGAGGGAACGACTGGCGTTGTCGCGGAACTTCGTCGCGAGCTCCTCATCCGACAGCGGTCGCTGCGGCCCCCCGCGATTGCTGTCGACGCGGGCCTCGAGCTGCTCTCCGGCGGTGGTGCGCACGCGCAGGACCGCGGGGAACTGCATCGGGTAGATCTCGTCGCAGCGATCGTCCGCGACGACGCGGATGCGGGCCATGAGCTCGCGCCGCGCCGGATCGCGGGCGAGGTCGTCGGTGAAGTCGCCGAGCCCCAGCCCGAGCCCGCCGCCGCCCCACAGCGCCGCGGTCACGACGTAGGGCCCGGAGAACTGCGCGGCGTAGCCCGTCTCCGGCTGCTGCTTGGCCTCCAGCGGCTCCCCGATGGTGCGCACCGTGGGGCTGGCGACGCCGAGCTCGGCCGACGCCACGTCCTCGGGCCGAAGCCCTCGGTCGCGCAGCTCGATGGCCGCGTCGATCGCGGTGTGGGTGAAGTGATTGGCCGGGTAGGGCTTGAAGAAGATGCCGGGCACCGACCACTGCTGACCGAGGCCGTCGGTCAGCTCGGCCGGCTCGTAGCGGCCGTGCAGGAACGCCTCGTAGAACCCGAATCGCCCCTCGAGCACGGTCGGCGGCCCGGTGAAGCCCGCGTCGGCCAGCAGCGCGGCACTGACGCCCGCGTGGGCCGCCCAGCCACAGTGCATGCGCTTGACGGTCCCACCCGTGCGGTTGGCCTCGATGACGCCACCCGCCATCGAGACGGCGATGCCCATCGCGTCCGCCACCTGGCCGGCCCCGTGCCCGAGCAGGGTCGCCGCCGCCGCTGCCGAGCCCACGGCCCCGCAGATCGACGTGGCGTGCTGGCCGTGCTCGAAGAACGTCGAGTTGTTCGTCTCCCGGTCGTAGCCGGCCATGCCCAGGCGGACCACGATCTCGATGCCGGCCGCGATCGCGCGGGCGGTCTGCGCCCCGGTCGCCCCGGCACGCTCGCCGGTGGCCAGCGCTGCGGGGACCACGCTCGCGCTCGGATGCAGGATCGAGGGCAGATGCGTGTCGTCGTAGTCCAGCGAATGGGCGAGCACGCCGCCCACGAACGCGGCCCAGGGCGCGGGCACCCGGTCCGAGAGCCCCACGGCCCCGGCGTCGGGAACCCCGCCCTGCGAGGCGACGAACTCCATCGCCGCCCGGCTCGTGTCGAGATCGACCGCCGCCAGCTGGAGCCCAACCACGTCGAGGACGCGCTGGCGAACGCTACGCAGCACCTCCTGGGGCACCCCGGCGCGCGCGTCCACCGCGAACCCCGCAAGCCGTTGGACGGCCGTGGGAGCCTCACCCATGATCGACCACCACCGCCAGCGGACGGACCGGTGCACCCGTGGCGCCGACCAACGGCAGGGGCGCAGCGATGAGCGTGAACTCGTGAACCCGGTCCGCGGCCACCTCCTCGAGCGCCATGGTCTCGATGATGTTGATGCCGTGCTCCACGAGCAGGACGCGATGGGCGGGCAGCAGCGCATGGCCCTTGCCGGCCTCGAGGCGCTCGAAGGCGATGGTGTCGGCGCCGACCGCCGCCGGCGCCCGCTCGGCCAGCCATCGTGCGCCGGCTTCCGACACGCCCGGCACACCGGTCTCCCGACCCACGTAGGCCTCGCCCTCGTCCCAGCGCCGCCCCCAGCCGGACCGGACCAGCACCACGTCGCCGGGCGCGGGTGCCGTGCCCTGCCGCTCGACGGTCGCGTCCAGGTCGTCGGGCGTGATCTCGTAGCCGGGATCACAGGCGTCGAGGCCCAGCGCACCCGGGACATCGAGCAGCACCCCGCGGCCCAGCAGCGGCGGCACGGTGTCGACCCCGTGGGTGCTGAAGCGACCGCCGGTCTGCGCCTCCTTCGCGTCCACGCCGCCGTAGAGCCGGTCGTCGTGCGACACGTGCGCCAAGGCATCGATGTGCGTCCCGACGTGGGTCCCGAGGGTGATCACGTCGTTCGCCGCGGAGCTCCCGTCGGCGCGGTAGTGGTCCCCGTGGCGCCGCGGCAACGAATGCCAGTAGGCCGGGTGGTTCGGGGACTGGGGCATGCCGATCTGGTAGGGCCGCGAGAGGTCGTAGACCCTCGCCCCATCCCTGATCGCAGCCAGCAGGGCATCACTCATCTCGTCGACTCCTGTCGCATGCCGAGGACCGCGCGCGCCCGGCCGACCACCGCGGGATCGACGAACTCGCCGTCCAGCTCCACGCCGCCCGCGCCCTGCCGCGACGCCTCCTCGGCGGCGGCGATGACCCGCTCGGCCTGCTCGATCTCGGCCGCGGTCGGGGTGAACACGTCGTGCACGGGCGCGATCTGTCGTGGATGGATCAGGGACTTGCCGAAGAACCCCAGGGCGCGAGCCCGATGGGCTTCGGCGACCAGGCCGGACTCGTCGGAGAGGTCGGTGTGCACGCTGTCGATGGGCGGCCCGACCCGGCCGGCACGTGAGCGCAGCACCAGCTCGGAACGTGCGTGGAGGGTCGCCAGCGCGTCGTCGCCGTGCGCCATCAGGTCCGACAGCAGGTCGCTCGTGCCGATCGCTGCCCTGACGATCCGGGCGGAGCTGGCGAGCAGCTCCGTGGTTCGCACCAGCCCGAGCGCCGACTCGAACGTGGGGTAGAGCGCGACGCCTCCCACGGGCATCCCACGCTCCTCCTCGAGGCGCGCCAGGCGGGCGTCGAGGTCGCGCACCGCCCCGGGGTCCTCGACCTTCGGCAGCCGCAGGGCGTCGAGCCCCCGACCGACCGCGGCCTCGAGGTCGGCCTGCCGGTAGGTCCCGTCCGCTTCCCGGTCGATGCGCACGTGAACGTCGCACGGCGCCGCGACCGCAGCGTCGGCGAGCACCTCCGCGGCGACCTCCCGAGCCGCAGGCTTGGCCGAGGGCGCCACCGCGTCCTCGAGGTCGATGATCACCGCGTCGGCGCCGGCCTCCAGCGCCTTGCGCACACGTCGTGGGTCCGACCCCGGCACGTAGAGGTAGGAGCGGTGCAGCACCGGGCGGGGCTCAGCCGACGACACCGCGACCTCGCAGCTCATCGAACCGGTCGGGATCGAGACCGAGCTCTCCCACCAGCACGTCCCGCGTGGACTCCCCATGCGGCCGCCCCGTGAAGCGGATTCCTCCCGGCGTCTCGGACATGCGGAAGAGCACGTTGTGCTGCAGGAGCTCCCCGAGCTCGTCATCCACGACGCGCGTCAACATCTCCCGGGCCTGCACCTGGGGGTCGGCGACGAGGTCCGACGCGTCGTAGACGGGCGCCACCGCCGCACCGGCCTCGGTGAACTGCTCGACCACCTCCTCGCGCGTGCGCTCGGCGATCCAGTCGCCCACGTAGCGGTCGAGGACGTCGGCGTGCTCGGCGCGCTGCCCGCCCGTCGCGAACCAGGGCTCCTCGACGACCTCGGGGTGCCCGACGAGGCGCATGACCCGCTCGGCGATCGCGTTCGCGCTCGTGGAGATCGCGACCCAGTGGCCGTCGGCCGTGCGGTACAGGTTGCGCGGAGCATTGTTGGTGGAGCGGTTGCCGTGCCGCTGCGGGATCTTTCCGGTGCGGTCATAGACCGTCGGTGCCGGCCCGACCGCGGTCATGATCGGCTCGAGCAGGGACAGGTCGATGTACTGGCCGCCGCCACCGTGCGCGTCCCGGTGATACAGCGCCATCGTCACCGCGGAGGCTCCCGCCATGCCCGCGATCGAGTCGGCGAGCCCGAAGGCCGGCAGCGTGGGGGGACCGTCGGGTTGGCCCGTGAGGTGAGCGAAGCCGCTCATGGCCTCCACCAAGGTCCCGAAGGCGGGTCGGGGCGCGTACGGGCCGTCCTGGCCGAAGCCGCTCACGCGCAGCAGAACCAGGTCCGGATTCGCCTCGTGCAGCGTCTCCCATCCGATGCCCCAGCGCTCGAGCGTGCCGGGGCGGAAGCTCTCCACCACCACGTCGTGATGCCTGGCCAGCTCCAGGAACAGCTCGGCGCCCTCAGGCTGGCCGAGGTGGAGCGCGACGGTGCGCTTGTTCCGCGCGATCTCCTTCCACCACAGGCCCACGCCCTCGACGCTCTCACCGTGGCCGCGCATGCCATCGGGGCGCTCTGGATGCTCGATCTTGGTGACCTCGGCGCCGTAGTCGCCGAGGATCTGGCAGGCCAGGGGCCCCGCCAGGATCGTCGAGCAGTCCATGACACGGATGCCCTGCAACGGTCCGCTGCTCACACGCCCCCCTGATTCGCGCCAAGCATCAGATGTTCCTCTTAGCGAAACGGCATTCCGTTATACAGTACTCGGCCCGAGAGGCAACCGTCAACCTTCAGCGACCGACGGCGCCGCCCGCGGCCTCCTGGACGAGCCAGCGCCCCAGCGCCAACGCCGGCCCCACGCTCATCCCGCCCGCGAACGCGTCGCCCGAGAACTGGCTCATGCCCAGCAGCTCGCCAGCCACCCGCACGCCGTCGACGCGCTCGCCCCCGGCCGTCACCGGGCGGAGCCGAGCGTCGACGCTCGGCCCCCCACGGGTCAGCAGCATCCCGCCTCGCGTCACCGCGCCGTAGAACGGGGGCGCATCGACCGGACCCGGGCGGTGGCTGCGCCCCAGCGGGTCGTCACGCCCCTCCCGTAGCGCCTGGTTGTAGGCCTCGGTCGTGGCGCGCAACCCCGCCGGGTCGACGCGGAGCCGTGCGGCCAGCTCCTCCAGGGAGTCGGCCCGGTGCAGCCACCTGCCGCGGTCGGCTTCCGCGAGCTCGTCATCGCGGCTCCACTCGGGGCCGATCACCGCTGGCCCACGGTCCACCGCCCGCTGGTCCCACACCGCAGCCATCACGAGGTCGGGCTGCTCCAGCAGCCGGTGCTCGCGGTGGTGCGGGGAACGGGTGTCCTCGGCGACGAACCGCTCGCCGCGGCGGTTGACCCACAGCTCCCACGGCGGTCGGGCGTTGGCATCGACGATCACCCGCGACTCCGCCAGGCGGAGACCGAAGCCGGGCCGCTCCGGGTCCTCGATCATGCCCATGGTCGGCACGTACAGGTCACCGAGCACCAGCGGGGTCGCGAATCGACGCTGCAGCACCTCGTGGGCGTCCCCCGTCGCATGGTCGAGGCACCCGACCAGCGCGCTCGGCCACCGGGGCTGCAGCTGGGCCAGCAGGTCACGATTCGCGGCGTAGCCACCGGTCGTCAGCAGCGTGGTGGGCGCCTCGATCTCCACCGGTCCCTGCGGTCCCTCGGCACGGACGCCCCGGACGGTGCCCCCGTCGACGAGCAGGTCCGTGAACCGGTGCCCGAGCATCACGCAGATGCCCGGGTCGAGGTGGGCCAGCAGCGTGCCGAGGATCACTCGCCCTCCCTGGGTGCGCGGCCCCTTCCCCCAGTAGGTCCGAGGTCGCCCGTAGACCTCGTGGCCGTGCACGAGCGCCGGACACTCCGGGGCGAACGGGAAGCCCAGGCCCTCCAGCCAGTCCACCATCGGGCCTGCCTGGTCCACGGCCAGGCGCACCAGGTGCGGCGTCGCCTTCTGTCCTCCGATCCGCATGACGTCCGCGTAGTGGTCGTCGGGGTGATCGGCGATGCCATGGGACCGTTGACGGCGCGTTCCTGCCGCGCTGAACTGGCCGAAGGACCACAGCAGCTGGCCCCCGAGGCGCTCGGTCTTCTCGATCACGATGGCGCGCAGGCCGAGCTCGCCGGCGGTCACGGCGGCGGCCAGGCCGGCCGTGCCACCACCGACGATGACGAGATCAGCCCTCTCCGGGCTGCGGCTAGGCATCCGTGACCTCCGTCAGCTCGGCGCGCACCCGACGGACCAGCTCGTCGATCGGCTCGGCGACCCGCTCGGGGTGCTCGAAGCTGACCCACGACGTGCCCTGGATCCGGGTCACGTCCACCCCGAACCGGCGGGCGACCTCCGCTGCATACGCCTCGATCGGATCTGCATCAGCGCTCACGACGACGGTGGGTCGACCTCGCACCGCCTCGGCGGCGTCGTCGAGGATCCTCGACAGGTCCGCACCCAGCAGCTGCACGTAGCCCGTGAACCACAAGCTCCCGGCGCGGAGCCGGTCGGCCATGATGGTCAGCGCCACCTCGGGATCGGGATCCGGCTCGAGCGGCCCGGTCACATGGCGCCAGATCTCATCGAGCCCCGCACCATCCCGCTCCACCGACACCGGTCGGAGAACCGGGCCGAGTCGAGCGAGCTTCGCACGCCAGTCCGGGTAGAGGGGGTAGCCCGAGAGCAGCAGACCCTGGACCCAGCCCGTCTCGCTGGCCGCGAGGTGCGCGGCCACGACCGCACCGGTGTGGTGCCCCACCAGCACGACGGGACCCGCCACCACCCGGCGCACGGCCGCCGCCACCAGATCAGCGTGCTCCTCCAAGGTCAGCTGCTCGCTAGGCATGTCCGAGTCGCCGTAGCCGAGAAGATCCACGGCGCACGTGCGTATGCCCGGCGCGAGCTCGCGCATCACGTCGAGCCACATGCGCCCCGACGAAGGACTCTGGTGGAGCAGCACCACGGTGGGAGCCGCCGAGGCCTCCCCCGCCGTGCGCAGGTGCACGTAGCCGCACGCTGTCTGGACGAGATGGCGCTCCACAGACCCTCCCTGACGTACCGCTCTGCGGTACAGCGTCCCGATGTGACGGTAGGCGGCTGCGAGCAAGGCCGTCAAGCCGCGCACCGCCCGCGGCTGAGGACGCAAGAGGAGCGGGCGGGTCGATGCGCACCGAGGCGCCGATGATTACCTTTATCGAACTGATAAACGTTTGATATGGTCGTGGATGTGGCTTCGTGGGTCACCACAGAGCGAGGACCGGCATGTGTGACTACTGCGGCTGCCGCCTGCAGCCCGCCATCGACGAGCTCGCCGAGGAGCACGAGCGCCTGCTCGACCTCGTCTACGGCCTGCGCCGCACCGCCGACCGCGGCGAGCACGCCCAGGTGGTGCTCACCCTCGAGGAGCGGGTGGCTCCGTTGCTGCGGGAGCATGCGGCCAAGGAGGAGCAGGGGCTGTTCGCCCAGCTGCGCGCCGCGTGGGAGGCCGACGACCGTCTCGACGCGCTGGTCGCCGAGCACCGCGACCTCGAGGACGTGCTCGCCGCCGCCCTGGCCGGCGGGGCGGGGTGGGCGGCCAGCGTCCACCGGCTCGCGGACGAGCTCACCGAGCACATCTTCGACGAGGAGACCGACCTGTTCCCCTACGCGCTCTACGAGCTCGCGCCGGACCAGTGGGAGCAGGTCGAGGCCGTCCACGAGGCCGCACGCCGCCGGGCGCCCGCCACCGTCCCCGCCGGCCGGGGCTGACCGCCCGGAGGGCGCGAGAGCAGGAGGGACGTCGTGAGCGGACGCGGGGACGGGCAGCAGCGGCGCGCGCATCCGCCACCAGGGGCCCTGCCCGGCGTGGGCGCACACGGCGACCGGCGGGCGAGCTCCCCCTTCGCCGCGGCCGCGCCCAGCATCACCCTGGCGCTGCTGCACGGCGTCGCGCTGCTGGTGTGGCTCGCGTTCGGCCCCGTGCTGCCCGGCGGCCGCTGGCTGGCCGTCCACCTGTTCACGCTGGGGGTGCTGACCAACCTGGTGCTGACCTTCAGCGAGCACTTCGGCCGGACCGTGACCCGCACCGCCGGCGAGCGCGCCTGGTGGTGGCCGCTGGTCACCAACACCGGGATCCTCGCCGTGCTCGTGGGGCTGCCGGCCTCCCTGCCGTGGCTGGTGGCCCTGGGCGGCGCGACGGTCACGGCGAGCGTGCTCGCGGCCTACCTGCGGCTGCGGCGCATGCGCCGTCAGGCCGTCGGGGCGCGCTTCGCCTGGATCGCCCGGGCCTACGAGCGCGCGCACGGGCAGTTCGTCCACGGCGCCGTCCTGGGGGTCCTGCTGGGTGCGGGCCTGATCCCCGGAGCCTGGTACGGCGGCGTGCGCCTGGCCCATCTGCACGCCAACGTGCTCGGGTGGGGCGGGCTCACGCTGCTCGCGACGCTGGTGTTCTTCGGCCCCACGATGGCACGCACCCGGATCGAGGAGGGCGCCGACGCCCGCGCGGCCCGCGCGATCCGCCACGGCGCGACGGGACTGACCGCGGCGGTGCTGCTGCTGCTCGTCTCCGGCGCCCCGGGGGCGCTGGGCGAGGTGGCGCGGATCGCCGCGGCCGT
>SKLC01000300.1 GCA_007123425.1 Nitriliruptoraceae bacterium | reverse complement strand
CGTTGAACAGCAGCGCCAGGCCGATCAGCGGCCAGTGCCACAGGTACCAGGCGTAGGAGAGCCGCCCCAGATACGGCATCGGGGGCGCGGTCAGCAGCCGTGAAGCGGACGTCTGCTGCCGTGAGCCCGCCACGATGACGAGCATGGTCCCCGTGACCGGGATGAGCGCGGCGGCACCCGGGAAGGCCGTGGCCTGGGAGTACCACAGGGCCGCGAGCACGATGAGGGCGACGCCGAGGACCGCGAAGCCTTCCGAGAGCATCCGCGGCAGACGTGTCAGCCGAGGGAGCAGCAGTGCCAGCAGGGCGCCCGCTCCCATCTCCCAGAGCCGGGTGTGGGTGACGTAGTACGCCTCGGGACCGTGCTGCGCGGTGACGTGGAGCGAGGCGCCCAGCGAGGCGACCACGATCACGCCGAGGACGCCGATCAGGGCGGCGTCGAGCAGCCGGGGACGTCGGCGCCAGACCAGGACCCCGACCACGACGACCAGCAGCGGCCAGAGGACGTAGAACTGCTCCTCGACCGACAGCGACCAGTAGTGCAGCAACAGGGAGTCGGTCACGGCGGCGTCGGAGTAGGCGGTCGCCTGGTTCGCGAACCGCCAGTTGGCGACGTAGAGCGCCGCCGACCCGGCGTCGCGGAGGAGGTCGACCCGCGCCAGCGGCGGCAGCAGCCACAGCCCGGCCGCGAGCGTGACGAGGAGCACCAGGGCCGCCTGGGGGAGCAGCCTGCGGATGCGGCGGGCGAAGAAGTCCGCGAGCGAGATCCGGCCCCGTTCGCGGAGCTCGCGCACCAACAGCCCCGTGATCAGGTAGCCCGAGATCACGAAGAAGACGTCCACGCCGACGTAGCCGCCCTCGAATCCGGCCAGCCCGGCGTGGAAGGCGACGACGAGCAGGATCGAGATCGCCCGCAGGCCGTCGATGTCGACCCGGTAGGCACGCGTGGCAGGGGGGTCGACCACGGCGCCAGCGACCACTGGAGAACCTCACCACACGAGCGAAGCTGTGCCCGGGGGTCGGCACAGCGGCGGAACGGTATCCCGGTCGTCGTCGCGGCCCCCAGGCGCCGTTGACCCCGGTTGCGCGCACCGCGCGCCGGCGCCCGATCGGGAACAGCGACGCACGCGGTCGTCCATGTGGCCATGCTGAGGCATCGCGAGGCGGGGGCGCCGCCGGCCCCGGGACCGGCGGCGCCCTCCGGTGCCCGCTACTCGATCCCTGCCGCGCCAGCGGCCTGGTCGAGCGTCGCGTCGGTCACGACAGCCGAGCCACCGACCGTGCGGATACGGTCGATGTCGCCGGCGTTGGCCTCGAGCCAGTCGCGACTCGCCTCGGAGTTGTCGAGGTCGAGTCCGTCGACGAGCAGGAGCACGCCGCCCTCGGCGACCGTCGGGGCGGTGGCGCCCACGACGGGCGCGGCTGCCAGCGAGTCGGGGTAGTTGCGTCCCGTCGCCACCCACGTGGTCGCGGGGTCCATCCCCGCGGCCACCGAGGCATCCGCGATCTCGACCGAGGTCTCGAAGCGGTTCGCGCCGGCGAGGCGCGCTCCCATCGTGTCGACCTGGCCGGCGACCTCCGAGGCCACCTCGTCGGAGACCACGGCGGTGCCGCCGACGATCGTGGCCGCATCGACCTCGCCGAGCACGTCGGCGGTGTCGTCGGGAAGGACCTCGGTGGCGGTCAGCAGGATCGGCGTGCCGGTCCGCGCCGCCAGCGCGGAGACCGCGACCGCGTCCTCCCAGCCGGACAGCGGGTCGTCGCCGATGCCGCGGACGACGAACGCCGACTCCGGGTCGGGGAGGTCGGCCGCGATCTGCGCTGCAGTGTCCCAGCGGTGCTCGCCCTCGTAGCGCTGCGTGACGAGCCCTTCGGCCTCGAGCGCGGTCTCGACGCCGGCGGAGAGCGCCTGCTCACCGCCCAGCAGCACGGCCTGCTCGGCCCCCAGGCGGTCGATCTCGGCGACCACGGCCGTGCGCAGCGAATCGCTCGGGGTCAGCAGGATCGGCGCCTCGAGATGGGCGGCCAGCGGCGCGCCCGCGAGCGCATCGGGGAACTCGTCCGCACGGGCGAGGACGACGGTGTCCGCCCGGTCGAACTGCCGGGAGAGCTCCAGCGACGTTCCGATGCGGTCCTCGCCGGCGAGGCGGTCGCCGACGGGACCGAGCGTGTCGAGCCCGCCCGAGCCGTCGATCATCGCCAGCTCGGTTCCGCTTCCCATCAGGAAGGCGCCGTCGTTGGCCATGGGGCCGATCAGCGCATCCGAGAAGTCGAACTCGTCCTCGTCGAGCCCGGCCGCCTCCTCGAGGCCCGCCTGGTCGAACGCCCACCGCGGTGTGCCGGTCGCGCTGAAGCCGACCATCGACTCCGCCTCGAGGTCGAGGTCGTCGCGGGTGACCCGCGTGACGACGCCGCCGGCGTCGTCGGCGAGGAAGCTGCGGTTCTCGCTGCTCGGCTCCTCGGTCACGACCCGCGCCTCACCGGTGGCGAGGTCGTAGGCCGTGAGCGCCCCGGTGCGGTGCTCGGTGTAGGCCTCGCCGTTGCCCAGGGCCAGGCCGCGGGGCTCGCCCGGCTCGTCGGCGTCGTGGAGCCACACCGGCCCGTCGCCGATGCCGGTCGCGAGGTCATAGGCCGCGACCGAGCCGTTGCCCGCGAAGCCGGCGCCCGCGCTGACGTAGGTGGCGGCCACGAGCGTGTCGCCGTCCCGGGCCAGCTGCACGCTGTTGATGTCGCGGTGGTCGGCCTCGTCGCTGCTGTCGGGCATCACCTCGACGTCGACGCGGTCGATGATCTCGCCGGAGACCAGGTCGAACTCGACCACCTCCGCCAGCGCCTCCTCACGCTCGGTGTCGATGAGTCCCACGATGAGGCTGTCGTCGGTGAACACGCCCAGGCGCGTCGCCCCGCTGCCGGTCACGCCCCAGCGCAGCAGGTCCTCGGACCAAGCCTCGTTCTCGAAGGTCCACTGCTCCTGCGGCGCGGCGCCGGAGATGTCGTACACGCCGAACCCGCCGCTGTCGAAGACGGCGAGGTGCTCGGGGTCGCCGCCGATGTGCAGCGTGGTGCGGTAGCAGCGCTGGTCGATGTTGGCCACCGAGTCGGGGATCTCCTCGCCGGTGGCCGGGTCCAGGGCGAACAGGTCGTCGCCCTCGTCGGCGCGGCGCTGGGCCCAGAGCCGGCCGTCGCCGTCGACGGCCTGCCCGCAGCGCAGGCGCAGCCCGGCCTGCTCGGAGTCCCAGGCGATGTCGCCGGTCTCGGGGTCGAGGCCGAGCAGGTGGCGCGTGGTGTCCTCTTCCTCGTGCTCGCTCTCGGCTCGGGTGACGATCGTGTCGTCGGGGCCCAGGACGGCCTGCTCGAGGCCGACGAACCCGTAGGTCGTGCGGCCCATCGAGTAGCCCTCGTCGGCCAGATCGGTGTGCCAACGCAGGCCCGGGTCGTCCGGGGCGCGCTCGACGCCCTGGCGGCTGTTGTCGCCGTCGGCGCCGTGCTGGCCCCAAGGGGTGGCGTCCTGCGCGGCGGCGCTCGGCGCCATGCCGAGCGCCAGCACCAGCGCGCTCGTGATGCCGATGGTCGCTCGTGTTCTGCCGCGTCGCTCGCGGGGGATCTCAGGTCCCAATCTCGCTCCCAACGTGATCGGTGTCGCATGTCCACGGCGGGCCCCGGAGACGCCGCCACGCGTCGGAGCCTCGCGGCGCCTCCCCACCACCGGATGCGCTCGCCCACGAGCGGCGAGGAGGGCGTGGCCCCTGTGCATGGCCCCTGTTGTGCACGGCCCCCAGGCCCGCAGGCACCGTAGACACGGCCTGGCCGCGGGGACAAGGACCCGGCGTGCCCGGGGCGGCTTCCGTGGTGCCCTGCCTGCGGACGAGGCGGCCGCTCGTCCAGCCGTCTCACGCGTCCGGCGGGGTCGGCGGGGGTAGGTTTGCGGTCGACGGGCACGTCGAGACAGGTGAGGACCGTGGCAGCAGCTCCACGAGGGCCATCCGTGGCGACGGGGGTCCGCGATCAGATCCGCGAGGTGGCCAGGTCGGTGGTGGCCGATCTCGCCGAGGAGGTCGATCGCGACGGACGGTGGCCCAAGGAGGGGATGCGCGCGCTCGGCGAGGCGGGGCTGCTCGGACTGATGGTGGGCCCCGAGGCCGGCGGGCACGGCGCGGGCATGCTCGAGCTGGCGGTCGCCACCGAGGAGCTGGGCCGGGTGTGCGGCTCCACGGGCCTGGTCTTCGGCATGCACTGCGTGGCGAGCAAGGTCATCGACGTCCGCGCGACCGACGAGCAGCGCCGCCGCTACCTGGAGCCGATGGTCGCCGGTGACCACGTGACCTCGCTGGCCCTGGCCGAGCCAGGGACCGGCGTCCACTTCTACCTGCCGCGGGCGACCTTCCGGCGTGAGGGCGAGGGCTTCGTGGTCAACGGCCACAAGTCGTTCGTCACCAGCGGGGGGCACGCGGACTCCTTCGTGGCCAGCGTCGTCCGCGAGGACGCCGACCTCGACCCGGGCACCTTCTCCTGCCTCGTGGTCGACGACGGCACACCCGGCACCAGCTGGGCCAACACCTGGGACGGGTTCGGTATGCGGGGCAACAGCTCCTGCTCCCTGGTCATGGATGACGCGTCGGTCCCGCAGACCAGCCTGCTCGGGGCCGAGGGCGACGAGACCTGGTATCTGTTCGAGGTGGTGGCGCCGTGCTTCATCGTCGCCATGGCGGGCACCTACCTCGGCGTGGCCCAGGGCGCGCTCGACGCCACCATCGAGCACCTGCGCAGCCGCACCTACTCCCACACCGGCGAAGCACTCGGCGCCTCGGAGACCCTCTCGCACCGTCTCGGCGAGGTCTGGACCGCCGTGGAGCGGATGCGGCAGCTGCTCTATCACGCGGCCCGGTCGTCGGACGCGGGCTCGCCCGAGGGGCGCGCGGCCCTGTTCGCCTGCAAGGCCGAGGTCGCCGACTCCGCGACCTGGGCGATCAACGAGGCCATGACGCTGACCGGGGGCCGCGCCTATGCCCGCAACTCGATGCTCGGGCGCGCCCTACGGGACGTGCGCGCCGCCCACATCATGTCCCCGTCGACCGACCTGCTCAAGACCTGGCTGGGCCGGTCCCTGCTCGACCTCCCACTGTTGTGAGCGAGGCCCGGATGCTCGTGCTGGGTGACCCCACGGGGGCGCTGGGGCGCCTCGTCGACGAGGACGACGAGGTCGATGCCGTCGGGGACCTCGAGCGCTGCCTCGAGCGGCTCGACGACGAGGCGCCCTCGCTCGTCGTCGTGGACGCGACCTGGGAGCGGCCGCTCTCGGCGGCCCGCCGGATCCGGCTGGCACACGGACAGGTGGGGCTCGCGGTCGCGGTCGAGGAGGCCGAGATCCCCGCTATGCGCTCCCGGATCGCCTTCGTCCCCGACGTCGAGCAGGTGCACGTGGTGCCTGCGGACGCCGGGGTGGCGCGGCTGCGGCGGGAGCTCGTGGCCACGGTGGGCGAGGTCGGTCGCCACCGTCGTGTGCGAGGGGCGCTGGACGCGATCAACCGGGACCTGGCCGCGGGCTGGAGCCACGCCGCCAGCGACGAGGAGCCCGCGCGGCCCTCCGTCTCCGCCCAGTACCTCGCGGCGCTCGTGCGGCACGCGGCCGACACCATCGTGTCGGTGGATGCGGATGGGCGCGTGGTCACGATCAACGAGGCCGGGCTGCGCACCCTGGGTGTCTCGACGTCACGGGTGGAGGGCCGTCCCCTGCAGGATCTGCTCGCCGACGACGACGAGGGCGGGCTCGCCCGACTCGTCGACGAGGCCGCCACGGGCGAGCCGCAGGCGGACGACGAGCTGCTCGTGCGGCTGGCCAACGGTCACGAGCTGCTGCTGAGCGCCACCGCCGCTCCGATCGGCGACGACACCGGGCGTCTGGCCGGCACCGTGCTGATCGCCCGCGATGTGACCGCTGAGCGCCGGGCCGCCCGCCGGCTGCAGTCGCTGCAGAAGGCCGAGAGCCTCGCGACGCTGGCCAGCGGCGTGGCCCACGACTTCAACAACCTGCTGGTGCAGGCCCAGGGATGGGCGGACCTGGCCCGGGACGACGTCGACGACCCGGAGCTGGTGGCCACGGCGCTCGAGCGCATCGGGCATGCGACCCGGCGCGCCGCGGAGCTGGCGCGCACGATGCTCGCCTACGGCGGCCGCGGCAGCTTCGAGGCGCAGACGCTCGACCTCGCCGCGCTGGTCCGCGACCTCGAGCCGCTGCTGTCGGCCTCGGTCCCGGCCAAGATCTCCCTCGAGGTGTCGGGCGTCAGCTCACCGCAGGTGCGCGCTGATGCGACACAGCTGCGCCAGATCGTGCTCAACCTCGTCACCAACGCGGTCGAGGCCATCGGTGACGCCCAGGGCGCCGTCCACGTGCGGGTCGACGAGTGGGCCGACGCCGACGTGGCCGAGGGGCCCGAGCTGCACGCACCCCACGGCATCGCGGTCGTCGAGGTCACCGACACCGGCCCCGGCATCGAGCCCGACGTGCGGGCGCGCCTGTTCGAGCCCTTCTTCACCACCAAGTTCACCGGCCGGGGCCTCGGGCTCGCCGCCAGCCAGGGCATCGCCACCGCCCACGGCGGCGTGCTCACCGTCGACAGCGAACCGGGGGAGGGGGCGGTCTTCCGCCTGCTGCTGCCCGTGGTCACCAGGGGCGCGTGATGATGGTGGCCGCCAAGGAGGACCAGATCACGGTGCTCGTCGCCGACGACGACACCGGGGTGCGCTCGCTGGCGCGGATCCTGCTGCGCCGGGCGGGCTACGAGGTGCTGGAGGCCACCACCGGGCGGGAGGCGCTGTGGGAGATGGAGCGCCACGGCGACGTGGTGGACGTGGTGCTGCTGGACGTGATGATGCCCGAGATGAACGGCCACGAGGCGCTGGACGAGCTGCGCCGCACGCACCCGGACGTGCCCGTCGTGTTCTTCAGCGGCTTCGACCAGACCGAGGTCGCCGAGCACCTGGCCGCGCCCACGGCCTACACCTCGTTCATGCCCAAGCCCTTCGAGAACGAGGAGCTGGTCGACGAGATCGCGCGTGCAGCCGCCAGTGGCAGGCACGCATGAGCGGGCCGCTCGAGGGCGTGCTGGTCGCCGACTTCTCCCGGGTGCTCGCCGGGCCCTTCGCGACCCAGCTGCTCGGTGACCTCGGGGCGGACGTCATCAAGGTCGAGCGCCCCGGCTCGGGTGACGACACCCGCGGATGGGGACCGCCCTTCGCGGACGGGCGCAGCACCTACTACCTCGCCGTCAACCGGAACAAGCGCAGCGTGGCGCTCGACCTCGGCGGCGAGGAGGGCCGGCGCGACGCCCGGGCGCTCGCGGAGCGCGCCGACGTGCTGATCCACAACTTCCGGGCCGGTGGCGCCGAGCGGTTCGGTCTCGCGCCCGACCGGCTGTGGCGGGCCAACCCCGGCCTTGTGTACTGCGCGATCTCCGCGTTCGGCTCGCAGGACCCCGAGGGCCTGCCCGGCTACGACTTCCTGGCACAGGCCATGGGGGGCCTGATGAGCATCACCGGACCCGCCGAGGGGGAGCCCACGAAGGTCGGCGTGGCGCTGGTCGACGTGATGACCGGCATGAACGCCGCGATCGGCATCCTCGCGGCGCTGGCCGAGCGTGAGCGGACCGGCCGTGGCCGCCGGGTCGAGGTGGACCTGCTCTCCAGCGTGCTCGCGGCCACGGTCAACCAGGTCTCGGGCTACCTCAACACCGGGGAGGTGCCCACGCGCCTGGGCAACCAGCATCCCAGCGTGGCGCCCTACGAGACCTTCGCCACGGCCGACGAGACGATCGCGGTCGCCGTGGGCAACGACGCGCAGTTCGCGCGCCTCTGCGCCGTGCTCGACGTGGTGGGGCTGGCCGAGGACGAGCGGTTCGCCACCAACCGGGCCCGGATCGCCCATCGCGACGAGCTCTCCGAGCGGCTCTCGGCGGCGTTCGCCGCGCGCGGCCGCGACGAGTGGGTCGCGCGCCTGCGCGCCGTCGACGTGCCCTGCGGCCCGGTCAACGATCTCGCCCAGGCCGTGACCCTCGCGGCGTCGCTGGGGCAGCAGCCCGTGGTCGAGCTCGCGCACGGTGACGGCACCACCAGTCGCGGGCTGGCCGCTCCGGTGCGCCTGGAGCCCGACGGCACCTCCTACCGACGCCCGCCACCCGAGCTCGACGAGCACGGCGACGAGATCCGCGCGTGGCTGCGCGGGTCGTCCTAGAGCGGGGCGGCTGTGGAGCCCCTCGTCCTCGGTGTCGCTCTGCTGGTGATGCTGGTGGGCCTCCTGGGCGTCGTGGTCCCCGTGATGCCCGGGCTGCTGCTGGTGTGGCTGGCCGCGTGCGCATCGCTGCTGTGGCAGGGCGCCGACGCGACCGGATGGGTGCTCGTGGCGGTGCAGACGGCGCTGTTCGGGCTCGGGACGGCGGCGACGATCTATCTGCCCACCCGCACCGGCCGCGCCGGCGGTCTCGGCGCGCGCACGGCCGGCACGACGCTGCTGGGGGCGGTGGCCGGCTTCGTGCTGATCCCGGTGGTCGGGCTGCTGCTGGGCGCGGGGGTGGGGCTCTACGTCGGGGAGCGCGTGCGGCTGGGGTACCACGAGGCCGCCTGGACCTCCACCGTGGGGGTGGTCCGGGCCTACGGGCTGGGCGTCCTCGTCGAGCTCGGGCTCGGCCTGCTGATGGTCGGGCTCTGGGCGGGCGCGGTGCTGCTCCGGCTGTGACGACGCGCCCGCCGCGGGGGCTGCCCCGGTGAGGGCTAGGGTGGAGTGCGAGCGAGATGGGAGCGAGCAGGCACATGGCGGAGCACGCGAGCGGACACCTGGCGGTCGGCGCGCTGGCGCAGGCCGGCGTGGAGCACCTCTTCACCCTCTCCGGCGGTCACATCTTCCCGCTGTACGAGGGCGCCCGGGATCACGGGATGCGGATCGTCGACACCCGTCACGAGCAGGCCGCCGCCTTCGCGGCCGAGGGGCTGGCCAAGCTCACGCGCCGGCCCCAGGTGGCGGCCCTCACGGCGGGGCCGGGGGTGACCAACGGCGTCTCCGCCGTGGCCACGGCCCGCTTCGGTGGCTCACCGCTGGTCGTGCTCGGCGGGCGGGCCCCCCACGGGACCTGGGGGCGTGGCGGGCTGCAGGAGATCGACCACGTGGCCTTCATGGCGCCGCTCACCAAGCACGCCGCCACCGCGGCGACCCCCGAGGAGGTCCCCGAGGAGGTGCTGCGGGCCCTGGAGCTGGCCGCCACGCCCGGCCGCGGGCCCACCTTCGTCGACATCCCCATGGACACCATCTTCACCCCGGCCGACGGGGCCTCGGCGCCCTCGTTCCGCCCGGCGGCGCAGCCCGAGGTCG
>SKLC01000406.1 GCA_007123425.1 Nitriliruptoraceae bacterium | reverse complement strand
CGGGAGGCCAAGAACACCGCGCGCACCATCGAGCGGCGCTACCTCGCCCTGCAGCCCATGCTCGACGGCGCGGGTGGCACCGGCTACTTCGAACTCGACGACGAGGCCTTCGCCACCGTGGCCGAGGGGCTCGAGGCCGCCATGCCGGCCCCCTCCGCCGGCCCACGCGACGTCACCGACCACGCCCTCGGCCACGCCGACCCGCACGCCGAGACCGAGACCGGCCAGGGGCCGGGCGAGACCGAGACCGCCGACGGCGACCCCGCCTTCTGCGACCCCGTCCCCGACCGCACCCGCGCCCGCCAACGCGCCGACGCCCTGGTCGCCCTGGCCGAGACCTACCTCGCCGGCGCCCGCCCCGACGCCACCATCCGCCGGCCCCGCCCGCGCCTGCAGGCCCTCATCGACCTCGACCACACCACCGACCCCACCCGCCCCGCCGGCTGGCTGCTACCACCCACCCCCGGACCCCGGCCCGCGATCACCACCGAAGCCGCCCGCCGGCTGACCTCCGACGCCGACCTCCAGCTCATCTTCCACCAGCACGGCGAGATCGTCGGCATCACCGCCCCCACCCCCACCATCCCCACCAAGGTCCGCGCCGCCGTCCACGCCCGCGACCGCGGCTGCCGCTTCCCCGGCTGCCGCATGCCCCTCGCCTTCACCGACTGCCACCACGTCGTGGCAAGAGAGGACGAGGGCCCCACCGTCATCTCCAACCTGGTCGCGCTCTGCCGCCGCCACCACACCGCCGTCACCGAAGGCCGCTGGCACCTCGACATGACCCACGACGGCACCGTCACCGTCACCCGCGGCCGCCACACCGCCACCTCCGACCCACCCACCCGCACCCCCTTCCACGGCCAGCCACCCCCACCCCGCCCCGACGCCACGCCTGGACCCGGCACACCGTCCGGCTCCGACCCGCCCCAGCCACCACCCGACGCGGGCGCCCCCGGACCCCACTCCGGATCGGACCCACCCGACGGCGCCCCCAGAACCGACCCGCCCGGCTGATGCGGGCCCGGTCCACTGGTCATGCCCCACCCCGTGTGGGGAGCTGCCCAGCCCGGCTCCCGTCACGCAGCAGACGCGGAACACGATCGTCGCGCCCAGTCGTCGAGCAGTCGCTCCTGCTCGACGACTGGGCGTGCTCGCGTCTGGGAGATGGGCCCACCGTCCACCCCGGGGCTTTCCACAGCCTGATGGCCCCAGGACGTCAGTGCGCAGGCCCCCACCCGCCATAGCCGCCGACCACGGTGCGGCCGACTTCCTCGGCGCTCATGCGCACGACCTCACCGCCAGTCAGCTGGGCGAGGCGCTCGGAGAACGCGACCAGGCCGGGCTCGTCCTCGAGGAGGAAGACATCGAGCTCGATGCCCAGCCGCGCGAGACGCATCGCCTCGCGCAGCGTGACCTCCAGGGTCTCGGGCACCGGGGGCCAGTGGAACACCGACCGGCCGTGCACCAGGTGCGAGGTGGGCTCGCCGTCGGTGACCATGACCACGCGCTTGACCGGGCGCGGGTCGTCGGCGAGCACGCGTCGAGCGAGCTGGAAGGCGTGGTGCATGTTGGTGCCGTAGACGCGCTCGAACCCGGCCGCGGCGAGGTCGGCGGGCTTCATCATCCGCGCATAGTCGCTGAAGCCGATCAGGTGCAGCGAGTCCTGACGGTGCTTGCCCTCGATCAGCGCGTGCAGCGCCAGGGCCATGCGCTTGGCGGGCACGAAGTGGCCCTGCAGCGGCATCGAGAACGACAGGTCGAGCAGCAGCGCCGTGGCCGTGCGCGGGCGCACCTCGGTCTCGGCCACCTGCAGATCGTCGGCCTGCAGGCGCACCCGTCCGGCGGGAGCGCGGCCCTCACCCACCTCCCGCAGCACTGCCTCGTGCAGGGTGCGGGACACCGACAGCGGCTCACGGTCACCGAAGGCCCACGGCCGGGTCTGGCCGGTCAGCTCGGGATCGGCGCCGGCCGTGCGGGTCGAGGGCTCCCGCCGCACCCGCGCCATGAGCTTGGCCAGGGCCCGCTCGCCGAGCAGGCGAGCGCCACGCGGGGTCAGCTCGAGCTCGCCGTCCTTGACGCGCATGGCGCCCGAGCGCTCGAGCTCACGCTCGATCTTGCGCAGCTCGCCGAGGTCGCCGGCGGCATCCTCGCCGAGGTGACGGCGCAGCGCCTCCTCGTCGATGTCGTCGAGGGTGGCGCCCTCGTAGGACCCCGCCAGCTGCTGCTCGAGGTCCTCCAGCTCGGCGACCCGCTCCCAGGCGTCCACGACCCGACTGATCGGACCCGACGGCTGTCCGCTGTCGGGCTCGTCGCCGGGCTCGCCCGTCCCATCGCCGGGCCCCGGCTGGCCCCACGAGTCGGGTGGGCCGTCCGGGAACGCGGCGGCGAGGTTGCCGCCGAGCTGCGAGAGCTGGAACTCGAGGTCGAGGTCGTCGAACACCTCCCGGGCCAGCTGCTGGAGCTGCTCTCGCTGCTCCGCCGGCAGCGAGCGCAGGAACTGCTCCGCGGCCGCGGCCCGGCGGGCCATCTCCGCCAGCAGCTCGTCGAGGTCGGCCGGATCGCCGGGCAGCAGGTCGCCGTGCTTCGCCTTGAACTCCTCGAAGCGCTCGGCTTCGTCCGGCGGCGGGTCTCCGCCGTTGGCGGCGCGGGCCTCGAGCAGCTCGTTGAGGTCACCCAGCATCGCGGCGATGCGTGCCACGTCCTCCTCGGTCACCGACTCGAGCGCCCCCGTGAGCGCCTTGAGATGGGCGTCGAGGATGTCCTTGCGCAGCTTGTCGCCGAGCTCCGCGAACCGCTGCGCGGCCTCCGGCGAGCTGAAGTCGTACTCGCTGAGCTCCCGGAAGCGACCGGCGGGGTCCGCCGGCAGAGCGTCGAGTCGCATCTGGTCGAAGGTCGCCTCGTCGTCGTCGCGCTGAGCGAGCGCCTCCGACTCCATCCCGATGATCTCGTCGAGCTCGCGGGCGAGGTCGGCGAGCGGGCCATCGGCGTCGAGCTCCTGCTGCAGCTCCCGCCGTCGCCGGGCGAGCTCGCGCCGCATCGACTCCGTGCCGCGCACCCCGGGCATGCCCCGTCGCCGCAGCTCTGCCAGCGCATCGCGCCCGCCCGCGCCCATCAGCAGGTCGTCGCCGATCCGGTCGAGCAGCTCAGAGACATCGGGACGGGCCCCGAGGGGGTCCTGTCGGCCGTCCCACCGGCGGTAGCGCCAGCGCATGTGCTCGTCCTCGTCGTGAGCGGTGTCCTACGTGGGCCGGTGCGGTGTGCGGGATCCAGGAGGAGGTCGTGTGCGGTGGCGTGTGCGGTCGGGTGCCCGGGGCCGGCGGGCGACGGCCCCGTGGCGCCGTGCGGTCAGACGTGGCCGTAGCGGGCCGCGCCCAGGCCCACGTCGTCGCGGTTGAGGCGCCGGCCGAGATGCAGGCCCTCCAGGACGAGCTCGACGATGCTGGCAGCGATCTCGGGGTCCTCGCCGTGCTCGCCCAGGTGGTCCATCCACCGGGCCAGCCCGTCGATCCGACCGCCGAAGGCCTCCAGCACCTCGGCACCGGTCATCAGCTCGTCGGTGTCGACGGCCAGCTGCTCGGCGTCGAAGCGGTCCACGAGCGCGCTGAAGTCCTCGCCGGCCAGATGGCGGCGCCACACGCGCAACAGCGCATGGCCCAGGGCGCGGTCGACGACCTCGGCCTCCCGGCCCTCCTCGAGCATCTCGAACTCGATGCGGCCCAGCGCGGTGGGCACGACCGCCCGCAGATCGACCACCCGCGGCACGGCCAGGTCGGTGTTGCGACGGACCGCACGGCGCACCGCGCCGGCCACCAGCGTCTCGTGCGCGCCGATGGTGAAGCGCACCGACACCCCCGAGCGCTGGTTGACCTCGGGGCTCGCCCGCAGCTCCGCCACCAGCTCGGCCAGCACCTCGTCGTAGGCGCGCGGCACATGGACCTCGATGCCCGCCGGCGGCTCGGACGCCTCCGCGTGGACGATCGCGATCTCCTCGTCGACCGTGCGGGGGTAGTGGGTGCGCACCTGGGCGCCGAAGCGGTCCTTGAGCGGCGAGATGATCCGGCCGCGGTTGGTGTAGTCGTCCGGGTTGGCGGTGGCCACCAGCAGGACGTCCAGCGGCAGGCGCAGCGCGTAGCCCCGGACCTGCACGTCGCGCTCCTCGAGGACGTTGAGCAGCGCCACCTGGATGCGCTCCGGCAGGTCCGGCAGCTCGTTGATCCCGACGATGCCGCGGTTGTGGCGCGGCACCAGGCCCCAGTGGATGGTCTCCTCGTCACCCAGCGTGCGGCCCTCGGCGACCTTGATCGGGTCCACGTCGCCGATGAGGTCGGCCACGGAGATGTCGGGGGTGGCCAGCTTCTCGGCGAAGCGTCGCTCGCGGTCGATGAAGACCACCGGCAGCTCGTCGCCGAGCTCCGCGGCGCGGCGGCGACAGGCGACGCACGTGGGATGGCGGGGATCGCAGTTGATCTCGCATCCGTCGACGGCGGGCGCCTCCTCGTCGAGCAGCGCCATCAGCCCCCGGATGATGCGCGTCTTGGCCTGCCCGCGCTCCCCGAGGAGGATGAGGTCCTGACCGGCCAGCAGCGCCCGCTCGAGCTCCGGCAGCACGGTGTCGTCGTAGCCGACCACCCCGGTCGTGGGGGGTCGGCCGTCGCGCAGCCGGGCGACGAGGTTGTCGCGCAGCTCGGCCTTGACCGAGCGGTCCGGCAATCCCAGCTCGCGCAGCCCGGCCAGCGTCGTCGGTCGCTCCACGTCGTGCTCCTCTCCCTACCGGGTCAGCCTATGGGCAAGGGCGCTGGCCATGTGGCGCGAGTTCGTGGTCGAACGGGTCAGCGGACGCCTCCGGGTACCTTCCCGGCGCCCGACTGCGCCGAGGCGCGCCCACCGGCGACCGTGCACGGGTCGCCCATCCGCCAGAGGCCCATGTGAGCGAGCACGACCCCCAGACCGAGCAGCCGGCCTGCTACCGCCATCCGGACCGGCCGGCGCTGCTGCGGTGCTCGCGGTGCGAGCGGCCGATCTGCTCCGACGACGCGATCGAGGCACCGGTGGGCTACCAGTGCCCCGAGTGCGCGGCAGGCGGCCAACGTGTGCGTCACGTGCGGGAGCTGCTGCCCGACTTCCTGGTGACCAAGGGCCTGGTGGGTGTGATCGCGGTGATCTTCGTCGCGAGCATGGCCGTGCCGGAGCTCTCCGGCCGCTTCGGGCTCCGCCCGTTCCTGCTGGTCCCCTCCGGGGTCGAGCTGCTGGACGCGGCGGCACCGTGGTATGAGGCCCCTGAGCTCGCCCGGCTGCTCGGCGAGCCCTGGCTGCTGGTCACCAGCGGGTTCCTCCACGCCAACCTGATGCACGTGGGCTTCAACGCCTTCCTGCTGTGGATGCTCGGCCAGATGCTCGAGCCGGTCCTCGGGCACGCCCGCTTCGCCGCGCTCTACGCGGCCGGCCTGGCCGGTGGCGGCCTCGGTGTGGTGCTGCTGTCGTGGCTGTGGACCACGCCGCTGGCCGACGTGCCCGTCCTGGGCGAGGTGCTGACCAGCAACCCCGGGATCCCGACCATCGGCGCATCGGGTGCGGTCTTCGCCCTGATGGGCGCGGCGGTGGTGGGCCTGCGCAACCGCGGGATCAACCCGTGGCGCACCGACATCGGCACGCTGGTGCTGCTCAACCTCGCGATCACGTTCTTCCTGCCGGGGATCTCGGTGGGGGGCCACGTGGGTGGGCTGCTGTCGGGCATGGCGGTGGGCAAGCTGGTCTTCGTCGAGCACGAGCGCAGCCGACGTGCCACCGCCCTGGCGGTGGTCGCGGCGGTGGTGATGGTCGCGCTGGCGATCGCGCTGTCGGCCGGCATCGTCGAGGCGGTGCTGCGCCCGTAGCTCAGCCCGCCCCGGGCCGCCAGTTGCGGGGAACGGCGCGCGTGCCCGGGAAGAGCAGGTCGACGAAGCGCTCGGCGGTGGGCTGGGGCTCGTGGTTGGCCAGGCCGGGGCGCTCGTTGGCCTCCACCACCACGTAGTCCTCCTGGGCGGGGTCGTCGACCAGCATGTCGATGCCGACCACGGGCACGTCGAGGACCTCGGCGGCGCGCATCGCGACGCTGGCCAGATGCGGGTGCAGTCGCTGGGTGACGTCGTGGATGGTGCCCCCGGTGTGGAGGTTCGCGGTGCGCCGCACCGCCAGCGCCCGGCCCTCCTCGAGCACGTCGGACAGCGACAGCCCCGCCTCGGCGACCGTGGCCTCGGTGGCGGCATCCAGCGGAATCTCGCTCTCCCCGCCCGTGGTCGCCGCGCGCCGCCGTGAGGCGGTCGCGATGAGCTCGCCGACCGTGTGGTGGCCGGTGCCCACCACGGTCGCGGGCCGGCGCACCGCCGCGGCCACGACCTCGCCCGAGATCACCAGCACCCGCAGGTCGGTGCCCTCGACCCGCTCCTCGAGCAGCACCTCGGGCGACCCGCAGGAGCGGGCGTGGGCGATGGCGGCGCGCAGCTGCTCGGTCGTGTGCACGCCGACGGTGATGCCCCGGCCCTGCTCGCCCCGTGCGGGCTTGACCACGAGCTCGCCGAGCTCGGACAGCAGCTGCTCGTCGGCCTCGTCGTCGCTAGCCACGCGCCCCCGGGCCACGCGCAGGCCGGTGCGCTGCAGCAGGCGGCGGGTGATGCGCTTGTCGTCGCAGCGGCTCATCGCCACCGCCGTGGTCAGCTCCGACAGCGACTCACGGGTGTGGATCGACCTCCCCCCGTGGGAGAGCTTGAGGAAGCCCCCCTCGGCGTCGACGACCTCGACGGTGATGCCGCGCCGCAGCGCCTCGTCGGCGACGATGCGCGCGTAGGGGTTGAGGTCGGCGAGCCCCTCGGCGGGCTGGGCCGAGAAGAGCCGCTCGTTGATGGGGTTCTTGCGCTTGACGCTGAAGACGGGGACCCGAACGAACCCCAGGCGCTCGTAGAGCCGGATCGCCGGGGCGTTGTCGTGCATGACGGAGAGGTCGATGTAGGCGCGGCCGCGCTCCGCGAGACGGTCGGCCAGCGCCCGCACCAGGGCCTTGCCGACCCCGGGGCGGGAGGTCTGCGGGCTGATCGCCAGGCACCACAGCGAGCTGCCGTGCTCGGGGTCGTCGAACGCGTTGCGGTGGTCGACCCCGGTGACGGTGCCCACCACCTCGCCGGTGTCCTCGTCCTCGGCGAGGAGGTAGACGAACTCCGGCGCGTCGCGATTGGCCAGCAGCGTCGCCGTCGGCGCCGTCACCATCCCGTTGGTGCTCAGCAGGCGGTTGAGCGCCTCCGCGTCGGCCTCGTCGGCGAGCTCGCGGATCACCAGCCCCACCGCCTCGCGGCCGGTGCGGTGGCGCTCGAGCCGCAGCCGGTAGGTGTGGCTGGGGTCGAGGAAGAGCTCCTGGGGCGCCCTGCTGACCAGCACGTGCGGCTCGTGGACGTAGAGGCAGATGTCGCGGCGACCCGGCTCCTCACGGGCGATCTCGGCCACCAGATCCTCGTGGGAGGCGAAGGTCTGGCCGAACAGCAGCCGCCCCCACCCGCACTCCAGGGCCACGTCGGGCTGGACCTCCCGGGTGAGATGGTCGGGGCGCTCCCCCCAGGTGCGCGTGGACAGGCCCTCCTCGTCGAGCGGCGCACCAGCCTGGCCGGCGGGCTCGCGGGTGCCGGGTGGGTGCCGGTCCTGGTCGGCGCTCATCGCACCGTCCTCCTGGGTCGGCCCGGTCACGGGCGCACGCCGTGGCGCTGGAGCCACAGCTCGAGCAGCCCGAGCTGCCACAGCTTGTTGCCTCCCAGCGGGGTGAGCTCGGCGTTGGGCTCGGCCAGCAGCCGCTGCACGTACTCGGGGCGGAAGAGGCCGCGCTCGCGGGCCTCGGGCGCCGACAGCGCATCCCGCACCAGCTCGAGGTAGGGCCCCTGCAGGTGGGTGAGCGCCGGCACCGGGAAGTAGCCCTTGGGGCGGTCGATGACCTCGGGCGGCAGCAGGCGGCGGGCGGCGTCCTTGAGCACGCCCTTGCCGCCCTGGGCGAGCTTGAGCTCCGGCGGGATGCGAGCGGCGACGTCGAGGACCTCGTGGTCGAGGAACGGCACGCGCGCCTCGAGACCGAAGGCCATCGTCATGTTGTCCACCCGCTTGACCGGGTCGTCGACCAGCATCACCTGGGAGTCGAGCCGCAGCGCCATGTCCGTCGCGGTCTGGGCGCCCGGCATGGCGAAGTGGTCGGCGACCAGCGCCCGCGAGACGTCCTCGGTGATCCGGTGGTCGGGGCGCAGCACCGTGGCCATGTCGGCGTGGTGCCGGTCGAAGAACGCTTCGGCGTAGCGCTCCACCGCCGCCGCGACGAGGCGCTGGCGGTCGTGGGTGCCCAGCTCGGAAGTGAGCGCCTGCATCGGCGGGTACCAGTGGTAGCCGGCGAAGACCTCGTCCGCGCCCTGGCCCGACTGCACGACCTTGACGTGGCGGCTGACCTCCTGGCTGAGCAGATAGAAGGCCACCGCGTCGTGCGAGACCATCGGCTCGCTCATCGCCCCGATGGCGCCGTCGAGCGCCGGCAGCATCCGGTCGGTGCCGACCCGCAGCACGTGGTGGTCGGTGCCGAAGCGCTCCGCGACGATGTCGGAGTACGTGAACTCGTCGCCTTGGCGCCCCCCGACGGACTCGAAGCCGATCGAGAACGTCGCCAGCCCACGCTGGCCCTCCTCGGCCAGCAGGCCCACGGCCAGCGAGGAGTCCAGCCCCCCGGAGAGCAGCACGCCGACGTCGACGTCGGCGACGAGGCGACGACGGACCGCGCGGCGCAGCACGTCGAGGACCGCCTCCTCCCAGTCGCTCGCCGTCCAGTGGGCCCGCGCGGGATCGCGCGTGAAGTCGGGCTGCCAGTACTCGACGGCGCGGCGGGATCCGTCCGCCTCGATCGCCAGCGTGGTGGCGGGCGGAAGCTTGCGCACGCCCGCGAGGATCGTGCGAGGCGCAGGGACCACCGAGTGGAACGTGAGGTAGTGGTGCAGTGCCACCGGGTCGATCGAGGTGTCGACGCCACCGCCGGCGAGCAGCGACGGCAGCGACGAGGCGAAGCGCAGGCGGTCGGCGTCCTCGACGAGGTAGAGCGGCTTGATCCCGAAGCGGTCGCGGCCGAGGAGGGTCCGCTCCCGGTCGCGGTCGTACAGGGCGAAGGCGAACATGCCCTGCAGGTGGTCCACGAAGCGGTCGCCGAAGGCGTGGTAGGCCTTGAGCGCCACCTCCGTGTCCGAGGTGGAGAAGAACCGGTGCCCGTGGTCACGCTCGAGCTGCTCCCGGAGCTCGCGGTAGTTGTAGACGCAGCCGTTGAAGACCAGGGTCACGCCGAGGTGGGGATCGACCATGGGCTGGTCGCCGCAGGCGGACAGGTCGATGACCTTCAGCCGCCGATGCGCGAGCGCCACCGGCCCGGCCGCGTGCACGCCGGCGCCGTCGGGCCCTCGGGGCGCGAGCACCCCGGCCATGCGCGCCACCGCCTCGACGTCCG
>SKLC01000217.1 GCA_007123425.1 Nitriliruptoraceae bacterium | reverse complement strand
TCGCGGTCCCGGCAGGCGCTGAGCGAGCCCGAGGGCCGGCGGCTGCTCGCCGCGCACGGGCTGGACACCGGCCCCTGGCAGCTCGCCCGCGACCCCGAGGAGGCCGCTCGCGCCAGCGCCGAGCTCGGCGCGCCGGTGGCGATGAAGGTCGTCTCGCCGCAGGTGGTCCACAAGTCCGACGCGGGTGGCGTCGAGCTCGGCGTGGATGGTCCCGACGCGGCCCGCGAGGC
This sequence comes from Nitriliruptoraceae bacterium, assembly GCA_007123425.1. Classification (GTDB taxonomy): domain Bacteria; phylum Actinomycetota; class Nitriliruptoria; order Nitriliruptorales; family Nitriliruptoraceae; genus SKLC01. The sequence goes on along the minus strand of SKLC01000217.1, from coordinate 9,280 downwards.
GTACGCGGCCATCGCCGAGCGAGTCGGGGGGAGTCAGCCCGGCGCCGAGATCGAGGGCGTGCTCGTCGCGCCGATGGCCCCGCGCGGCGTCGAGCTGATGGTGGGCGCCACCGTGGATGCGACCTTCGGGCCCATCGTGACGCTGGGCGCCGGCGGCATCGGCGTGGAGGTGCTCGAGGACGTGGCCTTCCGGGCCGTCCCGGTCACCGGGCTCGAGAGCCACGAGATGATCGACGAGCTGAAGATCGCGCCCATGCTCGACGGCTTCCGGGGCAGCCCGGTCATCGACCGCGAGCGGATCGTCGAGGTGCTGCTCGGCGTCTCCCGCCTGCTCGAGCACGAGCCGCGCGTCCTCGAGCTCGACCTCAACCCGGTCATCGCGCACGGCGGCGGGCTCGCGCTCGTCGATGTGCGGGTGGTCGTCGCCGAGGCCGAGGACGACCACGATCATCCACGACATCGCGACGAGGAGGGGGCGACGGGCATCACGTGATCGCACACGCCGCCGCCAGCGGCGCCTGCCACGACACCGACCACCACGAGAACCACGAGCGCACGATCGACAAGGAGATGCACATGATCCGAGCGACGCGCAAGGCGGCATCGCCGCTGCGTCTCGCCGCGGCGATGGCGGCGGCGACGCTGCTGCTGGCCGCCTGCAACGGCAACGGTGACGACGCCGACGTCGAGGTGGATGACGACACCGATGTCGAGGACACCGACGACGCGGACGACGTGGATGACGACGAGGCCGCCGCGGAAGGTGACCGGCCCGACTTCCTGACCCTGGCCACCGGCTCGACGGGAGGCACCTACTTCCCGCTGGGCGGCGCGATGGCCGGTGTCTGGAACGACAACATCGAGGACCTGCGGGTCAGCACCCAGTCGTCGGGCGCCTCGGTGGACAATCTGCAGCTGCTCGATGCCGGCGAGGTCGAGCTGATCATGGCCGTCAACGGTGTGGCCGCGGACGCGATGGCCGGTGAGGGCGACGACTTCCCCGACCCGCTCGACTTCGCGTTCCTGGGCAACATCTACGGCGAGGTCATGCAGATCGTCGCCCATGGTGACTCCGGGATCGAGTCGATCTCGGACATGGAGGGCGCGACGGTGGCGATCGGCCCGCCGGGCAGCGGCACCGAGGTGGTCGCCCGCCAGATGCTCGAGGCCGCCGGCATCGACCCCGACAACGACATCGATGCGCGCCAGGAGTCCTTCGGCGACGCCGCCGACGGCCTGCGCGACGCCCAGATCGATGCGGTCTTCGCGATCCTCGCGCTGCCCGCCGGCTCGATCGAGGACGTGGCCACGGGCACGGACCTGACGTTCGTGTCCGTGGAGGACGACATCGCGGGCAACATCCTCGACGACGACCCGACGATGTCGGAGCTCAGCGTCGACGCGGACACCTATCCGGGTCAGGACGAGGAGGTCACCTGGCTGACGAACTGGGCCACGCTGTACGCGCCGAGCGACCTGCACGAGGAGGTCGTCTACGACCTCGTGCGGGTGCTGTACGAGGAGAATCAGGCGATCGCCGACGCGCATGCGGTCGGCAGCCAGATCCAGCTCGACACGGCCCTCGATGGGCGCGCCGACATCCCGGTCCACCCGGGGGCGGAGCGCTACTACGACGAGGCCGGCGCCGAGTGAGCACGCGCGTCGCCCGGACGCAGGGGTCGCCGACGGCGGCCCCTGCCCGGCGGCACGCGCGACTGCGCGGGGCACCGGTCGGGGTGGCCGCGGCGGTGATCGCCGTGGCCACCCTGGTCGCCATCGTGATCTGGGGCCCCTGGCCGGGAGGAGCGGCCACGGGCGAGACCCGGTTGGCCGTGGGCGACCACCGGACCGGGAACGTCGTGCACGAGCGTGCGGTGACGGTGGGGGAGACCTTCGAGCTGCGACACACGCACTCGGTCACGCGTCGGCCGGTCACCGAGACGTTCTCCGTCCTCGATGAGGACACGATCGGGCTCGAGGAGCTGGTGTTCGACGAGTACGGCCCCAACCTGCCCGCGGGAGCCGAGCATGTGGGGCAGCACGCGACCTTCGAGACCGACGGCGACACCGTGCGGGTGCGCCACCACGGCAAGGCGATCGGGACGCTGCCCGTGGTGGTGGGAAGCGAGCAGGTCGACCACGTGGTGGTCTTCGCGGACGGGGAGCGCCTGCGCCTGCTCGACGTCGCCACACGGGGCAGTCGCGTGGAAGTGATGGCTGCAACGACGAGCGGTGGGAGCCAGCGATGACCGACGAACGCGGTGGCGTGGGAGAGGACCCCGAGGCCGGAGCCACGAGCACGGCCGCGCCCGAGGAGGAGCTCCCCGAGGAGATCCGCCGGGAGCTCGAGGGTGAGGTCGACGAGCTCGAGGGCCAGGGCATCGCCGACTCGCAGCAGGGCGTGCGCAGCCAGATGCGCGGGGTATGGCGGGTCGCGGTGTTCGTCGTGGGCCTGGTCTTGAGCGGCTTCCACATCTACACGGCGGTCTACGGGCTGCGTGGCAGCCTCGTGCAGGGCAGCTTCCACCTGGCGCTGGGGCTGTGCCTGATCTTCCTGCTGTATCCGGGCCGCACGGAGTTCACCCGACGCCACATGGTGCAGGGGTGGGCGCTGACCTTCCTGGGCGCGGGCGGGATGGTCTTCCTCGGGATGACCGAGCGTGCCGGCTGGTACATCGTGTGGCCCGCGATCGGCGTCTTCGCGGTCATCCAGGCGGCACGGCACCTGCCGTGGCGGATCCAGGGCCTTCCGATCGCCGACCTGCTGCTGTCGCTGGGCGGTCTCGGGGCGGGCCTGTACGTGTGGTACTTCTCACAGGAGATCATCCGCGCGGGCGTGCTGCACTCCGACGTCGACCGGGCGGTGGCCACGGTCGGGATCCTGCTGGTGTTCCTCGCCACCCAGCGCGTCATCGGCACCCCGCTGGTGGTGGTCGCCGGCGCCGCGCTCGCCTACGCCTACTTCGGGCAGGGGATGCCGGGCTTCCTCGCCCACGGCGGCTACTCCATCGATCGGATCGTCTCCACCTCCTTCCTGGGGACCGAGGCGGTCTTCGGCACCCCGATCCGGGTCTCGTCGACCTTCATCTACATCTTCCTGATCTTCGCGGCGCTGCTGCAGCGCACCGGCATGGAGCGCTTCTTCACGCGGGCCGCGTTCGGGCTCACGGGCTGGATGACCGGCGGGACCGCCAAGGTCGGCGTGCTCACCAGCGCGTTCTCGGGCACGATCACCGGCAGCTCGGTGGCCAACACGGTCAGCAATGGCGCCTTCACGATCCCGATGATGAAGAAGTCGGGCTACAAGGGCGAGTTCGCCGGCGCCGTGGAGGCGTCCTCGTCCACCGGCGGGCAGCTCGCACCGCCGGTGATGGGCGCGGCGGCCTTCATCATGATCGAGTTCACGGGGCTTCCCTACGTGCAGATCATCAGCGCGGCGGCCGTCCCGGCGATGCTGTTCTTCGCGGCGCAGTTCATCGTGATCCACTACGAGTCCAAGCGCGTCGGGATCATGGGCCTGCCCAAGTCCCAGCTGCCCAACGTCGGCGAGCTGCTGCTGAAGAAGGGCTACCTGCTCATCCCGATCGGGGTGATCTTCTACATCCTGGCGATCGGGATGTCGACGATCCGCGCGGCGTGGTACGCGGTGGCCACCACGGTGATCGTCAACGCGGTGGTGCAGGTCATCGCGGCGATCTTCGGGCGGTGGCGGCGGATGGAGGACCGGCTGACCTTCCGGGGCCTCCTCGACGGCCTGGTGGACGCGGCCCGCATCGCCCTGCCGATCATCGCCGCCTGTGCCGCAGCCGGGCTGATCGCCGGTGTCATCACCCTGACCGGGCTGGGGCTGCAGCTGTCCCGCGAGCTGGTCTCGCTCGCCGGCGAGACGCTGCTGCTGACGATGTTCTTCGGGATGCTGGCCTGCCTGATCCTCGGGATCGGCCTGCCCACCACCGCCAACTACGTCATCACCGCGACGATGGTCTCGCCGGCGATCCTGTACTTCTACGACCAGCCCTACACGGCGGCCGCGCTGCTGTCGGCCCACCTGTTCGTCTACTACTACGGCGTGATGGCCGACATCACGCCGCCGGTGTGCCTGGCGTCCTATGCCGCCTCCGGGATCGCGGGCAGCAACCCACTGCGCACCGGCGTGCAATCGGTGCGGATCGCCATCGGCGGGTTCCTGGTGCCCTTCATGTTCGTGCTCTCGCCGCAGCTGCTGCTGCACGAGTGGGACTGGTTCCTGGGCCCGAAGGCGATCCTGACCGCGGTGATCGGCATCTTCGCGGTGGGCACGGCCGTCGTGGGCTACATCGACCGCGGGATCAATGCCGGCATCCGCGTGCTGCTCGGCGCCGCGGGGATCGCGCTGCTCTACGGTGAGCTGACGACCGATCTGCTCGGCCTCGGGGTCTTCGCCGTGATCTTCGTCTGGCAGTGGTGGACCGGGTCCCGCGCGCGGCGGGACGCCTCGGTCGGCGTGCCGGCATGAGCGTGCGGTCACGAGGGTCACGAGGAGGAGCGCAATGAGCGTCGTCGTCGCCTACACCCAGTCGCCCGAGGGCGTGCGCGCCCTCGAGGCGGGCGCCGCCGAGGCGCGCCTGCGCGGCACCGGCCTGCACGTGGTCACCGTGCAGGTCCACGAGGTGGGCGACAGCCCCACCCAGGCGCGCCGCGACATGACGTCGGCCGGGGCGCTCGAGAAGCACCTCGCGCGGGTGCGAGGCGAGCTCGAGTCCGCCGACCTCGAGGTCGCCACCGAGCTGCTCCACACCGTGCAGGGGGAGGAGACCGAGCAGATCCTCGAGCTGCTGCCCCGGGTCGACGCCGAGCTCCTGGTGGTCGGTGTTCGCCGGCGCTCGCCGGTCGGCAAGCTCGTGCTGGGCAGCGTGTCGCGGGACCTGCTGCTCGCCGCCCCGATTCCTGTGCTCGCCGTCAAGGCGCCACGGGAGCGCGATGCCTGACGTCCAGGGCGGGTTGGGGGCGTGCGGCAGCGTCGCCGTCAGGGGTCGCCGCGACGGCGTCGCTGTCGCAGCCAGGAGCGCAGGGGCAGCCCGAGCACCAGCAGCAGGATCACCGCGCCGACGGCCAGCCCGAGGAAGCCCAGCAGCTGCCCGACCAGCTCGCGGGTCTCCTCGGGGTCGGTCTCCTCGATGGTGGTGAGCAGCAGCGCAGCCAGCACGGGCAGGTAGCGCCGTGCCGAGCGCCGGGCACCGATGCTCACCAAGATCACCTCGATGGGGGAGGGTGGGGCAACGGTAGTGGCCGGATCCCGGCGGTCCCAGACGTGGCCTGCGCCGCTACGCTCCGCCGACGCGCCAGCGCGAGGAGACTGGGATGAGCAGTCCGACGACGGTGCCCCAGACCGCCGCGTTCGGGACCGTGATCGCCGGCACCATGGCGGTGGCCACGAGCCGAAACGGGCGCTTCGAGCACGCGGAGGTCGTGCCCACGGCGCCGCTCGCGCTCGACCCCGCGGCGCATGCCCTGCACTACGGCAGCGTGTGCTTCGAGGGGCTCAAGGCCCATCGAGGGCACGACGACGTGGTGCGGCTCTTCCGCGCCGACCGGCACGTCGATCGCCTGCGCCGCTCGGCGGAGCTGCTCTGCCTCCCGGTGCCCGACCGGGAGCTGGTGATCGACATGCTGGTCCGGCTCGTGCGCGCCAACCTCGCCGAGGTCCCCGCACCGCCGGGCGCGCTGTATCTCCGACCCGTCCTGCTGGGCACGGACGCCAACATCGGGGCGGCGGCAGCGCCGTCCCAGGACGCCCTGCTCTATGCGCTGGCGAGCCCCGTGGGCGACTACTTCCGCGCGGACGGCCCCGCCCTGCGGCTCGCGATCGAGACCGAGCTGCCCCGCACCACCCCGCAATTCGGGCAGGTCAAGTCCGGCGCCAACTACGCGATGGCGCTGGGCGTCATCGGGCGGGCGCGCGCCGATCACGGCGCCGATCAGGTCCTGTTCGCGCCCGGGGGAGACGTGCAGGAGACCGGGGCGGCCAACTTCCTGCTGCTCGACGATGACCGGGTGGTCACCAAGGCGATCGACGGCTCGTTCCTGCACGGCGTGACCCGCGAGTCGGTGCTCACCGTCGCCGCCGACCTCGGCTACGAGGTCGAGGAGCGTGATCTCGACGTCGAGGAGGTGCTCGCCTGGGCCGCCCACGGCGAGATGGCGCTGGCCGGCACCGCCGCGGTGCTCGCGGGCGTGGGAGCGCTCGTGCACAACGGGTGCGAGGTCCAGGTGGGCGACGGCTCCCCGGGCCCGAACACCGAACGGCTGCGGACGGCGCTGCTGGCGGTGCAGCGCGGGCAGGCCCCGGACCCCCGCGGGTGGACCACGATGGTCTCGGCGTCGTCGCGTGGGTCCGACGAAGGTCGGTCCCCGCGCGCAGCGGCGGGGACCGACCTCCTCGGGGCGTCTCAGCGCTCGTAGATGCCGACGACGCGGTTCTGCTCCACGATGTTGTCCCCGTAGGTCTCGAGGAACTCCTTGCGCGAGGGGGCGCCCGAGACCCGGGTGTCCAGCGCGTAGACCCAGAAGTAGTAGTGGTGCGGGCCGTGCCCGTCCGGCGGCTGCGGGCCGCCCCAGCCGGTGCCACCGAAGTCGTTGGGGCCGGCGTTGAAGCGCTCGTCGGCGTCGGTGGGCACGTCGGTGGTGTCGACCGGGAGCCCGTAGAGGGTCCAGTGGGTGAACCCGAAGGGCAGCGGCGCGTCGGGGTCGTGGCAGATGATCGCCAGCTCCTGGGCGCCGTCGGGCACCCCGGAGATGGTCAGACCGGGCGCCGTGTTGTCCTGGTCGTGGGCGTGCCGGTCGTCCATGCGCCCGTCGAAGTCGAAGTCGGGGCTGGTGATCCTGAGGTTCTGGATGTTGAGGCCCACGCGGTCCCTCCTTGGCGTCGCGTCCTGGCTGTCGCTGTCGTGTGGCCGGCGATCGCCGCGCCCCTCGTCGCGCCACGAGCCGCCTGTGGCCACCGGGTGTCACGCTCGGGCTCGAACCTAGTGCAGCGTCCGTTCGCAGCGTCGAGGTGGCGGGGTCCGTTCGTCCGGGGTGAGCCCGGGGGCTCGAGGTCCCAAAGAGCTCACGGTGTCCCGAGGGCCTCGCGCCGGGCCACGGCGAGCCGCTCGGCACCGAGCGGATCCCTCGGCATGCGGGTCGCGGCGCTCGCGGCCCACGTCGCGGAGTCGGTGATCTCGACGTCGCCGAAGCCGGCCTCGCCCAGCAGGTCGACGGCCTCCTGCTCCGAGAGCACGGTGCGCATGGGCTCGCCGAGCAGGTCGAAGACCGCTCTGGCGCCCGGGTTCAGCGTGCGTCCCACCGTGCCGGCGCCGAGCAGGTCGGGGACGGCGAAGGTCATCGCCAGGCGGCTGCCCGCCGCCGAGCGGGCGCCGAGGACCTCGAGGGTGGCGCGCACCGAGGCGAGCGGGACGTACATCGCCACGGCCTCCCACAGCCACACCGTCGGGACGTCCGGGTCGTGTCCCGCGTCGCCCAGCACCCAGCCCAGATCGGCGCGGTGGAGATCAGCCGGCACGAAGCGCAGCTGGGCGGCCCGCACCGGCGCGCCGCCGAGGCGCAGGCGCTTGACCCGCTGGGTCTCGGGCAGGTCGAGCTCGAGCACGCTGGCGTCGGCGAGCTCGTGCAGGCGCCACGCACGGGTGTCGAGGCCGGCCCCCAGGATCACGACCTGCCGGGCGCCGGCCGCGACGCCCGCGCGCACGCAGTCGTCGATGGCGACCATGCGCAGCGTCATGTGCGCCGCCATGCCGCCGAGCAGGCCCCGCAGGGCTCGGCGCGCGTCGGGGTCGGCGTCCACGCCGATCCGCATGCGCAGCCGGCGTGCCAGGATGGCATCGCGCCACGGCAGGACCTGCTCGGCCCAGGTGTCGCGGTGCCCGGCGAAGCCCACGGCCCGGCCGAGCGCTGCGGCGCGGGCGGTGCGGGAGGGACGGGCCTGGGCGCTCAGATCGGTGCTCGCTACCTGTCGACGTCGGTCCACGCGCGGATACGGCGGCCGTGCGGCGGCCGCGACATGATGCCACCCTGCGTCGACCGGCGCCGTGACCGACCGAGCGAGTCCTGCCACATGCCCACGCCCAGCGGCCCCCGCGACACGGAGCTGCCGCAACGCCAGGTGCTGCGCCGCTCTCCGTTCGCGGCGACGACGCCGAGCGTCGTCGCCGCCCTGGCCTTCGCCGTCGCGTCGATGGTGTGGCTGGTGGCCGGTGCCGACCTTCCGGGTGGACGGTGGCTCGCGGTGCACCTGTTCACCCTCGGGGTGCTGACCAATCTCGTGTTCAGCTTCTCGCGACACTTCGCTCAGCGGCTCGCGGCACCGCCCGAGCGCGACCGGCTGCGGCTGGTGCTCGTGGCGACCCTCAATGTCGGCGTGGTGATCACGCTCGTGGGCGTCGCCACCGGTGCCGTGGCCGCGGTCGGTGCGGGATCGACGCTGGTGACCGGGGTCGTGCTGGCCGGGTGGTGGCATCTGCGGCGTCGCCGTGCCGCAGCGCCCGATGCGCGCTTCTCCTGGGTGGTGCGGATCTACGAGCGCGCCCACGGGGCCTTCGTGCACGGCGCGGTGCTGGGCGCGCTGCTGGGCACCGGCGTGCTGCCCGGCTCCTGGTACCTGCCGGCCCGCGACGCCCACCTGCACGTGATGGTGCTGGGCTGGGGCGGGCTGACGCTGGTGGCCACCCTGGTCTTCTTCGGCCCCGCGCTGCTGCGCACGCGGATGGAGCCGGGCGCGGACGAGCGGGCGCAGCGCACCCTGGGCTGGGGCGCGACGGCGCTCACGCTCGCGGTGGTGGCGCTGCTGCTCACCGGGATCGGCGGGACGGCGGCGACCGTGCTGTCGCTGGTCGCGGCGGCCGGCCTGGCCGTCCTGCTGGCAGCGGTGCTCGTCGTGAGCGTGCCGCTGCTGCGGGCCGCGGTCGCCGCCAAGCCCTATCTCGCCCGCGGACCGATCATGGGTGTCGCGATCTGGCTGCCGGCCGCGGTGGCCCTCGACGTCGCCGCGGTGGCCGCGGGCCAGCGGCACTGGCTGGAGGCCGCCGGCATCGTGCTCCTCGTGGGCGCGCTGGGCCAGGCGGTGCTGGTGGTGCTGCTGTTCATCACCCCGATGCTGCGCGGCGCCACCTTCGCGGCGCGCGAGCGCTGGCTGGCACGCACCAGCCGGCTCGCTGGCCCCCGGACCTTCGTGCTCAACGTGGGGGTCGCGCTGGTGGGCATCGCCGCGGCGCTGGGCCCCGCCGCGGGAGCGGGCGGCGCCTTC
>SKLC01000376.1 GCA_007123425.1 Nitriliruptoraceae bacterium | reverse complement strand
GGCACCGACCCGCGCGACGTGGCTCATGCCGCGGCGGCGCCGTGCCCGCCGGCGCTCGGCACGCAGCAGCGCGAGATGCCGCTGCCGGGTGACGGGGTCCGGGGGCTCGCGGAGGCGGTCGTGGACCGCGAGCAGCACGGCGCGGACCCGGGGATCGAAGTCCGGGCCGGGCGGGCCGTCCTCCTCGAGATCGTCGAGGAGCGCGCCGAGGGGATCGTTGGAGGGGTGCTCGCGCATGTCAGCCACGTCAACGCCGGGTTCCCGCAGGAAGGGTCGGTCGGCCACCGTCCGAACGACCGTACGTGCACTGGGCGCACGCAGTGGGGGTTCCGCGGATCGGGCCTGCATGCGGCCGTGGCGGGTGGCCGCACGGCCCGGCGGGACCCGGGCGCCCTAGGGGTGCACGAGCCGCCGGAGATGCTCGATCCCGCGCTTCTGCAGGCTCTTGACCGCCTGCCGCGGCCGGCCCGTCACCTCGGCGACCTCGGAGAGGCGCAGCCCGCCGACGAGGCGGAGCAGCAGGACCTCCCGCTGATCGTCGGTGAGGTGCTCGAGCAGCTCGATGACCTCCTGGGTGCCCAGGGTCCGCAGCGCCTCGGGCTCGGACTCGGCGGGCGGCAGGGCCGGCTCGAGGTCCTCCGCCGGGCTCAAGTCCTCCGGTCGGCGCAGATGCGCGCGGCGGACGTCGATCATCCGCCGGTGCGCGATCGTGAAGACCCACGAGCGGAAGCCGCGCTCGTCGCCGTCGAAGCCGTCGATGTGGCGCACGACCTGGACCCACACCTCGCCGACGAGGTCCTCGGCGTCGGGGGCGCCCCGCCCGCGCAGGTAGCCCAGCAGGACCGGCGCCAGGTCGCTGTAGAGGCGCGCCCATGCGGCATCGTCGCCGCGGCGGGCGGCGGCGAGCACGTCGTCGAACGGCTCCTGCAGCAGCGAGGTTCCGCCTTCCTCGGTCGTGTGACCGGCCCCCACGTGGTGCGGTGTCGCGCTCGAGTGGCCTGTCGGCAGGCATCGGTGCCCGGGTGGGCCTGGTCCCCCTCGTCGCCCACCCGCGACGGTGGCCCTGCGCCGCAGCCGCTACGGACCGTAGCGGCCAACCCCGAACGGTAGTGTGCCTCGTCTCGCCGCCACGGTGGGCAGCAGCGACGTTCGGGCAGCGGGAACGGGAACTCGCTGCCGAGGGCGTACGTTGCAGCCTGGCTCGGGCGGGGCCGCCCGGGAGCATGTCCCGCCGCACGCTCCGCTGCCGGCGAGCAGGGAGGGAGAAGGTGACCATCGAGCGCGTCGACGGCGCCCATGTCGTGGTCACCGGCGGCGCGGGCTTCCTCGGGTCGCACCTGTGCACCCGTCTGGTCGAGGAGGGCGCCGGGGTCACCTGCATCGACAACCTCATCACCGGCCGCGCCAGCAACGTCGAGCACCTCGTGGGCGAGCCGGGGTTCCGGCTGGTCAAGTACGACGTCACCGACTACCTGCACGTGCCAACGAGGCCCGATGCGATCCTGCACTTCGCCTCGCCCGCGTCGCCCACCGACTACCTCGAGTACCCCATCCAGACCCTCAAGGTCGGCGCGCTGGGGACCCACAAGGCGCTCGGGATGGCCCGCGCCCACGACGCCACCTTCCTGCTGGCCTCGACGTCGGAGGTGTACGGCGACCCCCGCGTCCACCCTCAGCCCGAGACCTACCACGGCAACGTCGATCCCGTGGGTCCCCGGGGCGTCTACGACGAGGCCAAGCGCTTCGCGGAGGCGCTGACCCACGCCTACCACCGCACCCACGGTGTCGACGTCCGCATCGCCCGGATCTTCAACGTCTACGGCGAGCGCATGCGCATCGAGGACGGCCGCGCGGTGCCGACCTTCATCGGCCAGGCGCTGCGGGGCGAGCCGGTGACCGTCCACGGGGACGGCGCGCAGACGCGGTCGCTGTGCTACGTCGACGATCTCGTCGAGGGGACCATGCGGCTGCTGGTCTCGGGCTACACGGACCCGGTCAACCTGGGCAGCGACGAGGAGGTCTCGGTGGGCCAGCTGGCGCGCCGGATCGTGGAGCTCACCGGCTCCGGCTCGCCGCTGGCCCACGTCCCGCGCCCCGCCGGCGACCCCTCGCTGCGACGTCCCGAGCTGCGCGTGGCCCGGCGTGAGCTCGGCTGGGAGCCCGGCACCACCCTGCAGGAGGGCCTGCGCCGCACCATCGCGTGGTTCCGCGGCCGGATGTGAGCCCGGGCCGGTGGCGGCCGGAGCCGACCGCGCCTGGCCGGCCCACCCCGGGCCGCCGCAGCGTCAGGGCGTGGCCGCCTGGGGCAGGTCGAGGTTGGCGTGGATCTCGCGCGTCGCCGTCGAGCGGTTGAGGGTGTAGAAGTGCAGCCCGGGCGCGCCGGCGTCCAGCAGCTGCTGGCACATCTCGCTGGCCACCTCGACGCCGATGCGGCGCACCTCGGCGGCGTCGTCCTCGACCGCCAGCAGCCGCTCGGCCAGGTCCGGGGGGAACGCCGCGCCGGACAGCTCGGCGAAGCGCTGGATCTGCCGCACGTTGGTCACCGGCATCACCCCGGCCACCACCGGCTTGTCGCAGCCCAGCCGGTCGAGGTCGTCCATCATCCGCAGGTAGTCCTCGGTGCGGAAGAAGAACTGGGTCACGGCGAAGTCGGCGATGGCGAGCTTGGCCGCGAGGTTCCTGCGGTCGTCGGCGAGCGAGCGCGCCAGGGGATGGCCCTCGGGGTGCGCGGCCACCCCCACCGAGAAGCGCTCCCCGCCGACCTCCTTGGCCAGCTCCACGAGATCGAGGGCCAGCGGCAGCTCCCAGAAGCCCCCCGCGTCGTCGTCGCGGGGCGGGTCGCCGCGCAGCGCGAGGATGTTCTGCACGCCCTCGTCCCGGTAGCGGGCCAGCAGGTCGGCGAGCTCGTCGCGCGAGTGCGACACCGAGGTCAGGTGCGCCATCGGGTTCAGCGGCGTGTCGCGGAGCAGGTCGAGCACCAGCCGGTGGGTGCGCTCACGGGTCGAGCCGCCCGCGCCGTAGGTCACCGACACATAGGAGGGGTGCAGCGGCTCGAGCTCGCGCAGGGCCTGACGCAGCCGTGCCTCGCCCTCGTCGGTCTTGGGCGGGAAGAACTCGAACGAGGTCGTCACGCCTCCGGCCAGCAGATCATGGATGCGCGCCACGCGTTGCTTCCTCGCTCCCGGGGTCGAACGCGCAGCGTACGGCCGCCGGGGCCCACGCCCCAGTCGGCTACGGGATCGGCGTGATGCGCATCCGCACGTCCACGGCGACGACGCCGCCGCCCTCGGGCTTGACGAACACCGGGTTGAGGTCCAGCTCGGTGACCTCCGGTAGGTCCTCGACCATGGCGTTGACGCGGTACAGCAGGTCCTTGAGCGCAGCCACGTCGGCGGGCGGTGCGCCGCGGTAGCCGGACAGCACCGGGGCCATCCGCAGCGAGGACAGCATCTCGGAGACGTCGCGGTCGGTCAGCGGCGTGATCCGCACGGCGACGTCGCGCTGCAGCTCGACCATGGTCCCGCCCATGCCCGTCATCACGATCGGGCCGAAGGACGGGTCGTGGGTGACCCCGACCACCATCTCGGTGCCCTCGTCGACCATCTCCTGGATGAGGAAGCCGTCGTCGGTGGCCGCCTCGGCCCCGCGCATCGCGGTGTCGATGCGCTCGATCGCCGCGGCGACCTCCTCGGGCGCGGTGAGCCCGAGCTCGATGCCGCCCACGTCGGTCTTGTGGATCGGCGCCGCGCTCTTGACCGCCACGGGCGTGCCCAGCTCGCGCTGGGCCTGTGCGCCCTCCTCGGGCGTGGTCACCAGCCGCGAGCGCGCGAGCGGGACCCCGTAGGCCTCGAGCACGCCGGCCGCCTCGGCGCTGGTCAGCCAGCGGCCCTCGGGCGGGGCGTCGGCGTCCGGCTCGGCGTCGGGCACCATCGCCGAGTGCATCTCGCTGGCGGCGGTGGTGTGCGGCCGGCCGAAGCTGGGCCGTCCCGCCCCGTCGGTCGGGCTGGCCAGGGCGGCGTCGACGATCTCGCGGGCCCGCGCCCGCTCGAGGCCCTCGGGCTCGATGACATCGCCCAGCGGCGTGTGCTTCCACCGGGCGTGGTTGACCACGCGGCCCAGCGCCCGGGCGGTGGACTCGGGGAAGGGGAAGGAGGGGATCTTGGCCTCGGCGAGCTCGGGGGGCATCCCCTCGGCCGACATGAACACCGACACGATCGGCACGTGGTCGGGGACCATCGACGAGGCGCGCACGAGCGCGTCGGCGACGTCGGAGGTCTCGGTCACCCCGGCGGGGATGAAGATGACGAACACGATGTCGATCTCGGGCGCGTTGCCGAGGATCTCGATGCCGCGCGCGTAGCCCTCCGCCGAGGCGGAGGCGATCATGTCCACGGGGTTGGAGGTGCCCGCCTCGCCGGGCAGGAAGGAGTCCAGCTGCTGGCGCGTGCGGTCGGACAGCGGGGGGACCTCGAGGTTGTTGGCCTCGCAGGCGTCGGCGGCCAGGATCCCGGGCCCCCCGGCGTTGGTGAGGATCCCCACCTTGCGGCCGCGCGGCAGCGGCTGGCTCGAGAGCAGCGTGGCGACGTCGAACATCTCCTCGAGCGTGGTGGTGCGGATCACGCCGGTCTGGCTGAACAGCGCGTCGACGGCCGTGTCGCCCGCGGAGATCGCGGCGGTGTGGCTGGAGGCGGCGCGCACGCCGGCGGTGGATCGGCCGGACTTGACGATGACGATCGGCTTGGAGCGGGAGATCCGCCGGGCGATCCGCGAGAACTTGCGCGGGTTGCCGAAGGACTCGAGGTAGAGCAGGATCACGTCGGTCTCGGGGTCCTCCTCCCAGTACAGCAGCAGGTCGTTGCCGGAGATGTCGGCCTTGTTGCCCACGGAGATGAAGGTGGAGATCCCCAGCCCCAGCGACTGCACGTGGTCGAGCACCGCCAGGCCCAGCGCACCGGACTGCGAGGACATCGAGACCCGCCCCGGGTCGGGGAAGGTCTGGGAGAAGGTGCCGTTCATCCGCACCTGCTCGGTGCCGTTGAGCAGGCCCATGCAGTTGGGGCCCACGATGCGCAGGCCGTGGCCGCGGGCGCGCTGCAGCAGGTCGTCCTGGCGCTCGCGGCCGAGGTCCCCGGCCTCGGAGAAGCCCGCCGAGATGATGCACACCGCCTTGACACCCAGCTCGCCGGCCTCGTCCACCACGTCGTTGACGAAGGGCGCGGGCACGCACACCATCACCAGGTCCGGCACCTGGGGGCACGTGCGCAGCGAGTCGTAGGCCGAGACGCCCTGGACGTAGGGGGTGTTGGGGTTGACCGGGTAGACCACCCCGGTGAACCCGCCTCCCAGCAGGTGGCTGAACACCAGCCCGCCGATCGAGCCCCGGTCGCGGCTTGCGCCCACGACCGCGACCCGCTCGGGACGGAAGAAGCGGTTGAGCGCGGCCTTGGCGGCCTCGCGCTCCTGGGTGTGGACGACGTCCAGGAAGTGCTCGGTCAGCGACGTCTCGAGGTCGCTGTGCACGACGCTGCCGCCCTCGCGCTTGGACTGGTACTCCAGCCCGAGCTCGCGCACGAGGTTCAGCATGCGCGTGTTGTCGGCGAGGATGTCGCCCGCCAGCCGGGTGATGCCGCCTTCGTGGGCGGCCAGCGCGATCCGGCGCACCAGCGCGGTGCCGATGCCCTTGCCCTGCTCGGCGTCCTCCACGAGCGCGGCGAACTCGGCGTGGCGCGGGTCGTCCTCGTAGCGCACGTAGCGCGCGACGCCGACGATGCGCTCGGACTCCCCGCGGCCGCGGGTGGAGACCAGCGCGACCTCCTGGGTGGGATCGAGGTCGGTGAAGCGCGCGACGTTGTCCCAGTTGAGGTCGAACGAGCCCATGAACCGCCGCCGCCGCGACTCCGGCGACGTGCGGGCCCACATCCCCAGCAGCCGTTCCTTGTCGTCGGGGCGGATCGGCCGGATGTGGATGGTCGTGCCGTCGGGCAGCACCTCGTCCTCGTCGTACTTGTCCACCATCGCTGTTGCTCCACCGACGTCGTTGTCCGGTTCCGGTGGCAGGGCCGCCGCCCGGAGGTCGCACGGGGACCTCGCCGCGCTCGAGGCGGCGGCGCGTCCGCCCGCTCGACCCTAGGCGTCGCCGGCGCGGTTCGCCGGGCGGTGGGGACCGGCGAACGGGCGGGCGCCGGGGGCGCGTAGCACCGGCCCGGCCGCTGCGGGCGGGTGGGGCGGCCCCTGCTCGGCGGGTCCTTGTGCCCTTGAGGTGGGAGCGACCTGGCGGCAGTATGGGCTCGTCGTCTTCGAGGAGGAGCACGTGGCCGAGCCCGACCGTCTCCAGGCAGCGGCGGCGTCCCGCCTGCACGCCATGAACGGTGACGAGGCCACCGGGGACGGGGTGGAGGTCCGCGACGTCACCGCCCTGGATCACGACGAGCTCGGCTACCACGTCGACGAGCCCGACGACGCGCAGGACGCTCCGCTCGACGAGGTGGCGGAGATCGACACCGACGTGGTGGATGCCATCGCGGAGGCGTTCAACGCGCGCGACCTCGATGCGCTGCTGGACGTGGTGGCGTCGGACGGCGAGGCGCCGGGGCTGCTCGGCGGCGACCGCGACCGGCTCGGGGAGTCCCTCGAGAGCCTGTGGCACCGCCGCCCGACGTCCTGCATCACCCGCGGCCGCGTCCACGACGTGGTGGTGGGCGTGCTCTGGGAGCACGACGGCGCGGCCTGGTGGCCGCTGGCCACGGTGCACGTCAGCGACCTCGACGACGACGGGATGGTCGGGGTGCTCGAGTTCTCCGATGACGCGAGCCTGCTCGACGAGGTGGAGGCCGAGGGACCCGACGGCGACCTCGAGGAGGGCGCGCGGTGGGCCGAGTGGGACGAGGGCGTCGACTGATCCCGGTGCGCCCGCGGCGCGCGGCGGTGCTCAGGCGCGGCGGGGGATCGCCTCGCCGGGCGCGGTGCCCTCGACGTCGCGCTTCCAGCCGGGGCGCGGCAGCTTGAACACCTCGCCGAGCGTCGCGTAGCTGGTCCCCGCCAGCCGGCACACCGGGTCGTAGGCCTCCGGATCGATGCGGCCGTCGCGCCACAGGGAGGGCTCGACGTGCACGTGGACGACCTCTGCGACCACGAGGTTGCCGTTGCCGACCGCCAGCTCGTGGCGCACCTCGCATTCGAGGTGGGCGTGCGCCTCGGCCACCCGCGGCGCGTCGACCCGCACGGCCGGCGCCTCGGTGAGCCCGGCCCAGGTGAACTCGTCCTCCTCGGGCGGGAAGTCGGTGGCCGTGTAGTTCATCTCCTCCACGAGATCGGCGCTGACCAGGTTGACGACGAACTCGCCCGCGGCGCGCACGTTGCGCAGGGTGTCCTTCACCCCGGTCGAAGCGAACACGATGTGGGGCGGGTCGTTGGACACGGCCTGGAAGTAGGAGTGGGGCGCGAGGTTGCGCACCCCGTCGGGTGAGCGGGTCGACACCCACGCGATGGGGCGCGGGATCACCAGGCCGGTCATGAGGAAGTAGATCTGCCGGCTGTCCCAGTCACCCGGGTCGAGCTCCAGGGGCGCGTCGAGGTCGGTAGGGGGCGTGGCGTGCGAGCTGGTCACGGCGGGCCTCCTGCGCGGCCGGGGCGGCTCGAGTGGGGCTGCTGCCGGGGCAGGTGGCCGGCATCCCGCCCGGGTGTGGTCGGCAGCGTAGGAGCGCGCCGGGGCGTCGCTGTCCGTCCGGCCGGGGTGGGCCTGCCCGCACACCGCCGGTCGGCCGGCCCCGCCGCGCGCAGGGGCGTGGCGGCTGGCGTTCCATCGTGGGCGAGCCGGGCGAGACGACGTGACGAAAGGCTGGACGATGCCGGACGAGACCATCGGCGAGAAGGCGAAGGGCGTGGCCAAGGAGGCCATGGGCAAGCTCACCGACGACGAGAAGCGCCAGAAGGAGGGCGAGGCCCAGCAGGCCAAGGCCCAGAAGCGCGACGAGGCCGAGGAGGCCGAGCTCGAGGCGCAGCGCAAGCGAGCGGAGGCCGCCGGGCACAAGGGCAGCGAGGTCCGCAACCAGGACTGACGCCCGGATCCGACCGGGCCCGGGCCGGCCGCGGCCATGCCGGGCTCACGGCAGCGCCGCTGGGACATCCGGCGGCGCTGATCCGTGCGCGGCCGGCGTCAGCCGCCGCGGGCCTCGCGCGCCGCGATCTCCTGCATCTCGCGGCGCCCTTCCATGGCGTACCAGATGCCGGCGGCGGCGCCGACCAGCAGCAGCGGGGCGCGCAGCGCGGGCGGCATGACCTTCCACAGTCGGCGCGCCCACGGGATCGCGGACATGATCGCCTGCGGGTTCAATGTCGGCCTCCTCGTCGCCACGCCAGAGTGGATCGTCGCCTCGCCTGAGCCAGACCGTAGCCGTCGCCGCCCGCCGCTCCCCTGGCCGTCCGCCGGTCATGGCGGGGCGGCGCCCGGAGTCGCGAGCAGCGTCGCGTAGACGTCGGGGTCGTCGCGGGTGACGGTGGGTGTCCCGCCGGGCACCGGGGGCCCGAGCCAGGCCGTGGTCAGGCCGGGATTGCAGTGGCCGGCGCCGTCGGGCAGGACGAGGTACCCCGTGCAGGCCGCGGCGCCTGCCCGGGCCGCGGCCGACTGGCGCATGACGGCGCTCCGGGCGACGCCCCGGTCGAGGTCGTCGAGGAGGCGCGCCCGGTCGAGCCGCGGGCACCGGTCGGCGGCGCGCAGCACCTCATGCCGCAGGGTGATGCAGCGCGACTCGGCGAACAGTGCGCGTCGCAGGGCGAGGTCGAGCTCCTCCGCGGCGGCCTCCGACTGTCGTCGGGCCGCCTGCACCGCCTCGAGCGCCAGCAGGCTCGACACCGGGTACTCGTCGAGCCTGCCCTGCCACAGCGACCAGCCCAGCTGCGGTGCCGCCGCGGCGCAGGCCGGGATCTCCGCGTCGATGACGCGGCGCGCGAGCGGACGCCGATGGAGCAGCTCGAGCGGGTGCGCGAGGTGCAGCAGCGGCGGTCGCGCCCCGGGGGAGAGCCGGTCGCGGGCAGCCCGCAGCCGCAGCACCATCACGGTCGCCCAGGGGCAGGCGATGTCGCTGAACAGCACCAGCGCGCCGTGGGCGCCGGCGAGGGGCTCGGGCGGGTCGTGCGACGGCGTGCCCATGGGCGTGCCGCTAGAAGTTGACGCGGGTGGCGAGCAGCCCGGTCCCGGGCGCCCGTCCCGACAGGATCCGGCAGAACTCCACCGCGTCGAGCTCCAGCGACGCGCCGTCCTCGCCGCGCCGCCACCGGCCGCCCGCGGGGCCGGTCAGCACGAGGTCGAAGGGCTGGTCGTGCAGGTCGGCCCACTCCTCGACGACGTCGGCAACCACCCGGCCGTCGTGCTCCGCGGTCAGGTGCGCGGGTCGCTCCACCGCCCGGCAGATGTCGATGCGGTGCAGCCACGTGTCGCGGGTCAGGATGCGGTCGTAGAGGTAGCCCAGCGGCTTGGTGCCCAGCGGCGGCCCGAAGGGGACCGGCAGCGCGCGCAGCGGTGCCGGCAGG
>SKLC01000190.1 GCA_007123425.1 Nitriliruptoraceae bacterium | reverse complement strand
CGGCGGTCAGCGCACGGGCCGCGTCACGCACCGAGTCCTGCGCGCCGGCCTGCGTGTCGGCCTGGCCGGCCGCGCAACTGCAGGGGCCCGCACCCGCCGGCCGGGGGTCCAGCGGGCCGTCCGGTCCTGGATCCTCGGGATCCCGGACCGCAGGTGTGGCGGGGCCCGACCCGTACGGGGAGGTCGGTGGTGGTGGCGCCGGCGGGCCGATGGCGCTCTGACGGTCGCTGCGGTCGCGCATCTGCTCGCCGTCGGCGTGCACCTGCTCGCCGTCGGCGTGGCCGGTGCCCTGCTCGTCCCGGCCGTTCGGGTCTGTGGGGCCGGGCTCGTAGGTGCCGCCATGCTCGCGCGCGAGCCCGGCCGGGCGGTGCCGGCCACGGGCGGGGTCTGCCAGCCGGCGCTGGACCCGGCCGGCAGGGCCACCCACGAACGTGCCTGGCTGCAGCGTCCAGGACGGACGCCTGGTCGGCAGCGGTGGTGTGGGGAGGCTGGTCATGATGCGAGTCTATGTTCATGACGGTAGAACATCAAGAGTATATTTCAGTATTTGTGAACACCGGACCGCTCGTTGCACTCAACGCGCGCCGCGTTCCTCCGCTCGGCGCCCTGGTAGACGCTCGGCGCTGCCACCGCTCGGCGTTGCCACCGCTCGGCGCTCTCGGCGTTCGGCGGCCCCGGGGACTCGGCGCTCGTCGTCGCCCCCGGGCGCTCGGCGGGGGGACCGTCTGGAGGAGGCCCGCACGGCGGTGCCTCGGCAGACCAGGGGTACGGTGCGGCGCCATGGGACTGACGCCGCTCGAGATCGACACCGCCTGGATGCACGACGTCCTGCTGGACCTGTTGCGCATCCCCAGCCCCACCGGCCGGACCGACGCCGTGATGCAGTACGTCGGGGAGCGCCTCGAGGAGATCGGCCTACCCTTCGAGCTCACCCGTCGTGGTGCGATGATCGGCACCCTCGACAACGGCAACGGTGGGCTGGCCCGGACCGTGGTCGTGCACACCGACACGATCGGGTGCATGGTGAGCGGGCTCAAGGCCAACGGCCGGCTCGCGCTGGCGCCGGTGGGCACCCACAGCGCCCGCTTCTCCGAGGGGGCGCGGGTCACGATCTTCACCGACGACCCCGAGCACTGGTACACGGGCACGGTGCTGCCGACCAAGGCCAGCGGTCACGCCTTCGGCGACGAGGTCGACACCCAGCCGGTGGGGTGGGAGCACGTCGAGGTGCGACTCGACGAGCACGTCCGGGATGCCGAGGACCTCGCGCGCCTCGGCATCCAGGTCGGCGACCACGTCGCCCACGTGGCCCATCCGATCATCAGCTGCTCCGGCTACATCAACTCTCGCCACCTCGATGGCAAGGGGGCGGTGGCGGCGGCGCTGGCGGCGTTCAAGGCCGTGATCGAGCAGGGCATCTCCCTCGAGGTGGCGGCGCACCTGCTGGTCACCATCACCGAGGAGGTGGGCCACGGCGCCTCGGGCGGCGTCTTCCACGACGTCGCGGAGCTGCTGTCGGTCGACGTCGCGGTCGCGGCGCCCGGACAGGCCTCCACCGAGACCGGCGTGACCATCGCCATGCAGGATCTGCACGGTCCCTTCGACTACCACCTCACGCGCCGCCTCGACGGGCTCGCGCGTGAGCACGGCATCGAGGCGCACCGCGACGTCTTCCGCTACTACCGCTCCGACGTCGCCGCGGCGCTGGAGGCCGGGGCGGAGACGCGCGCCGCCCTGATCGGGTTCGGGGTCGACGCCACCCATGGGCACGAGCGCACGCACCTCGACTCGCTGGAGGCCACGGCGCGCCTGCTCTCCGTCTACCTGCAGACGCGCCTGACGTTCGAGAACTGGGACGCGGCGCCGAAGGGGCCGCTGGAGCGCTTCCCGTCCACCGCGGTCCAGCCTGCGCGGATCGAGCCGCGGTGGGACGATCACGAGGCAGACGAGCCGCCCATGCGCACCCGACCCATCGAGGACCCTTGAGCCCGGGTCAGACCGGCGCGGACGTGGACGCCGGCCGCCGCCTGGGATGGTGCCGGTAGGCGAGATCGGCTGCGGCGACGTCCGCCAGCCGGCGGGCCAGCCGCAGCTGCTGCTCGGAGAAGCGCCGTGGCTCCCGGACGTAGCCGCTCACGCTGCCGAGACGGCGCCCGTTGAACCCCAGCGGGACCGCCACGGCCGCGGCCAGGCCGAGGGTGGCCAGCTGTGCGCGCACCCGGGGCCACCGGTCCTCGCGCACGAGGTCGGGCAGCACGCAGGTCTGGCCGGTGGTGGCCGCGAGGACGTGGGGCCCGGCAGCCAGCTCGCGCTGGAGCCCGACGGCGCGCGAGGCGACCCGACTCGTGGCCAGCAGCACCGCCGGGCCGGGCACGCCCTCGTCGAGCGAGACCGCGAGGTCGACCACCCCGGTGACGCGCTCCACGCCCTCGCAGAGCGCCGAGAGGGTCTCCCTCAGGGTGGGGGCGGTCACGATCGCCCGGGTCAGGCGGTGGAGGCCGTCGACGTGCTCGGGCACCTCGTGCTCGCCGGCCCTCGAGGCGGCCGAGTGCTCGCTCGCCCGGTGCTCGCCGAGGCGGGGCCCCACGGTGCCGTGCGCCTGCGGGCCGGCGGCGCCGGAGGTGGTGGTGCTGGTCTGTCGTGACAGCGGCATGACATCTCCCGTGTCGGGCAAGGGGTGCGGGCGGCGGCCGAGGACTGGGGCCGGTGACGTCGCCGGGGACACGGGCGAGCTCGATTCGGACCGTAGGAGCCCCACGGCCCTCCCGGTGTGGCGTCCTGCACGCTCGGCGGATTGTCCGGGCAAGGCCGAATGGACGATGGCGCGGAGGCTGTTCGGCACTTCCGCCTCCGCGTCCTGCTTGGGATGTTCAGGTGACGGCAGGTCGAGCGTCGGCCCGTCCGGAGCGAGGAGCGTGGTCAGGCCATGGACCGGGCGAGAGAGCTCGTCGAGGTGCTCACCGGTGTGCTCGAGTCCTGCAGCGAGGGCGTCGAGCTGACGGCCGCGCTGCGAGACCTGGGCGTGGCGGCGTGCACGCTGCTCCCGATCGACGCGGCCGCGGTGACCCTCGTCGACGACGAACGGCGTCTGCGCCCGGTCATGGCCACCGATGAGGTCGCCCTCCGGATCTCCATGCTCCAGCAGGCCCTGGGCGAGGGGCCGAGCATCAGCGCGCTGGACGAGGACGCGCCGGTGCTGGTGGACGACCTCTCGCGGCACGCCGGCAGGTGGCCGTCGTTCACATCGGCCGCGCTGCTCGCGGGCATGCGCACGGCGGCGGGCCTGCCTGTTCGCATCGGATCGGCCACAGTCGGCTCGTTGGACCTCTTCGGCCGAGCCCCGCGCCCATTCACGGCAGAGGACCTCGAGGTCGCCGAGGTGCTGGCCCGGGCGGCTGCGGCGCACGTGGCGGACCACCGGCGGCGCATGCGGTCGGAGCAGGTGGTCGATCAGCTCCAGTACGCGCTGACGAGCCGCGTCACGATCGAGCAGGCCAAGGGCATGCTCGCCGTGCGGCTCGGCACCAGCGTCGACGCCGCGTTCGAGCTGCTGCGCGAGGAGGCACGTCGCCGCAACCAACGGGTGGCCGACCTCGCCGGGCAGGTGATCGCCGGAGCCGACCAGGATCTCGGCGCCCGCTGAGGTGCCTCTCCTCGCCGCCGGTGCGTGTCATCCGACCGCGTCGGATTCCCGCGGGCGGGGCCTCGACAGCGCTAGGTGCCGGGCCGTAGCGTTCGATCCGCGGGACCGACGGTCTCGACCGTCGCTCCGGCCCCGGGCGTCATCCGCCCTGGTCCCCGCCGTGTGGAGGGTTCGAGCCGGAGAGCGCCATGCACGAGGAGCCGGACGCCACGGCGGTGGCGTGGGAGCAGGTCGCCGGGAGCCTGTCGACCGCGGCGATGCGGGCGCGATCCCTGCGCCGGCGCCACCAGGACGATCAGCGACTGCGCGTCGAGCTCGATGCGCTCATCATAGAGCTCGACGGCGCCTTCGGGACCGTGATGCGCACCGCAGCGCCGCTGCCGGATGTCGAGCGGCCCGAGCGCGCGGCGGGGGAGGAGCCGCCGCCGCGGTCGCCGGCCGGTCGCTTCTGCCAATGGGTCCGCGCATCCTGTCCCGGGGATGTCGGCGGGCCGGGGGACGACGCGAGCGACTGGCGCGACCCGGCATCGCTGCTGAGCCACCTCGCGGCCGATCCGGCAGCGGTGCCCGGCGATGTCGCCGCCATTCTCGGGCTGTGGTCGGGGGCCGCCTACGGGGACGCGGTGGAGCGGCTGCGCTGGGCGCGCCGGTCACCCGACGGCCCCCGCTGTCGCTCCTACCGCTCCGCCTGCCTCTTCCTCCGGTCGGCCGACCGCGGGCAGCTGCCGCGGCCCTGAGGCCGCTCGGCCGACTACGTCGAGTCGGGCTCGATGGTCTCGATCGGCAGGCCTCCGAAGGCCACGAGCCGACGCCGGAGACTCCAGGGCCGCAGGTGGCGCAGGGTCACGATCACGGCGTCGTCACCCCCGGTCACCTCCACCGCCGGATCGTCATCGAGTGGGTCGGACCGGGCGAGGCCGACCAGGGCTCCGCTGATCGCACCGAAGCCGGCCATGGCGAAGGTCAGCAGACCGACCGCCACCAGGGACTCGAGCCCGATCTCGAGCGTGAGGCCGAGCAGCAGCCCCAGCGGCGCGCCCACGGCCGCAGCACGTGCCGCGCCACGCCAGGTGGCGCGCGCGTCGTCCTCGAAGGCGTCGTCGACCGCCTTCGCCGTGACGCCGGCGGCGGGGCGGACCGAGACCGCATCGGGCGGATAGGGGAACGTCTCGTAGATCGCGTCGAGGGCCGTCTCGGCCTGTTCGCGCTGCTCGAAGAGCACCTGGACGGTGTGGACCCGCGCCTGCTCCGCGTCCGAGCCCACGGCGTCGTGGAGATGCTCGGAACCCGGGTCCGCCAGGGGTGGATGGTGTCGCAGGGTGGCCATGGCTCACTCCTCGGCTCGTCCACCTCGAGTCTCGCACCGCGCCGGGCGCCGCACCAGGGGCGTTGGCCCTCGGGAGGGGCTGGTCCCGGACGGCGATGGCGGCGCGGGTGTGCAGGATCACGCGCGGTGGAGGCCGAAGGGCCCTGGTCAGCGCCGGCCCGCGCTTCCAGAGTCGGCGGCACACCCTGCACCTCACGTGGCATGTCGCCGTGGGGGTGCAGCATCGACGCGAGGAGGTCGCCATGAAGGCGCTGGTGTTCCATGGGCCGGGAGAGAAGTCGTGGGAGGAGGTGCCCGATCCCCAGCTGGCGACGCCCACCGACGCCATCGTTCGTGTCGACACGACGACGATCTGCGGCACCGATCTGCACATCCTCAAGGGGGACGTGCCTGCGGTGACCGACGGGCGCGTGCTCGGCCACGAGGGGGTCGGCACCGTGGTGGAGGTCGGGTCCGCGGTCAACGGCCTGCGGGAGGGCGACCGGGTCATCATCTCCTGCATCAGCTCCTGCGGCTCCTGTTCCTACTGCCGCCAGCAGCTGCCATCCCACTGCCTGGCCGACGAGGGCACCTCCGGGATCGGGTGGATCTTCGGGCACCTGATCGACGGCACCCAGGCCGAGTACGTGCGCGTGCCCTTCGCCGACACCTCGCTGCACAGGCTTCCTGCCGGCGTCAGCGACGAGGCCGCGCTCACGCTCTCCGACATCCTGCCGACCGGCTTCGAGATCGGCATCCGCAACGGCCGCGTCAAGCCCGGTGATGTGGTGGCCGTGGTGGGCGCCGGTCCCGTGGGGCTGTCCGCGATCATGACCGCGCAGCTCTACGGCCCGTCCCGGGTCGTCGCCATCGACCTCGACGCCAACCGCCGCGAGGTGGCGAAGCGGTTCGGCGCCACCGATGAGGTCGACAACTCCCAGGACGGCTGGCAGGACGAGGTGATGGCGATGACGGACGGCCTCGGCGTTGACACCGCGATCGAGGCGGTCGGCATCCCGCAGACCTTCACCATGTGCACCGAGCTGATCCGGCCGGGAGGGACCGTGGCCAACGTCGGCGTCCACGGCGCGCCCGTGGAGCTGGCCCTCCAGGAGCTGTGGATCAAGGACGTCGCGGTCACGACCGGGCTCGTCAGCGCGACGACGACGCCGATGCTCCTGCGGCTCGTCGAGCAGGGACGGCTCCAGCCCGAGCAGTTCGTCACCCACCGCTTCCGGCTCGACGAGATGATCGACGCCTACGACACCTTCACCCGCGCCGCTGAGACGCAGGCCATGAAGGTGGCGATCTCGCGCTGATGCCACGAGGCCCCGGGCCCTCGGTGGGCGGATCCCCTGCCGAGTGCCCGGGGCGCGGGAGGGCGTGATGAGGCGTGCCCCGGGGCCGGGGGTCAGGCGGGCACGACCGGCGGCTCCTCCCAGGTGTCGAGGTAGAGGTAGAAGAAGGCGGCGCCATGTGAGCCCGCGACGGAATCGTGCTCGAGCCCCGGCGGCACGTGCACGTAGGAGCCCTCGCCGAGGTCACGGTCCAGGCAGTGGATCGACCCCTCGATCATCCAGATGTGGTGGGCGTGGCGTCGGTGGGTGTGCGCGCCCAGGCGTGCCCCGGGCTCGAGCCGCATCACCCCGGCGTGGGAGCTGCCACGGGACCACAGGGTCGTCGCGGCCACGCCCGGCGCCAACGAGCGCCTCGGCAGCTCGGCGACCTCGAGGCCGTCCATCACGGTCTCGGTGGCGCGCCCGGGCGTGGGGTGGTCGGACGTCGAAGGGCCGCCCGTCGACTCGCCCGGGGGCGCCTGGCCCGGTGTCGGACGGCTCGTGGCTGCGGTGGGTGGGGTCGACATGTTTGGCTCCTCCCGGGCTGCGCGGCCTGGCCCGGCGCCGCCGACGCGGCCGGCGCGCCGGCCGCTGCGACCCACGGACCCGGGCCGTCCGCGATCTCGACTACGAGCATCCCCGAGTCCGGGTGGACGCCGCCAGGGCCCCTGGTCCCGGGTCGCTCGGCGGGTGGTCCTCGTCCGGTGGTCGCGGCCGATTCGGGACTGATGGCCATGGCCGCCGGGGTGGCTGCGCGCCAAGGTCGGGACGAGGTGGCGCGGTGCGCCACGACAGGAGGTTCGAGATGGTCGAGGACGTCGTGCTGGTCCGTTGGCTCGAGGAGGCTGATCGCGGCGACGTCGCCTCGCTCGGTGGCAAGAACGCCTCGCTGGGGGAGATGATCCAGCGGCTGGACGCGAAGGGGATCCGCGTCCCGGAGGGGTTCGCCACGACCGCGACCGCCTACCGGCGCTTCGTGGAGGCCAACGGGCTCGAGGAGGTGGTCAGCGCCCACATCGACGAGCTCCACGGTGGACGCAGGGTCCACGAGGTCGGCCCGAGGATCAGGGAGGCCTTCGAGGCCGCCACGATGCCCGACGACCTCGTCGCGGAGGTGCACACGGCCTACGGGCTGCTGTGCGAGCGCGTGGGTCGCGAGGGCGTCGACGTGGCGGTGCGCTCCAGCGCCACCGCGGAGGATCTTCCCGACGCCAGCTTCGCCGGCCAGCAGGCGAGCTTCCTCAACGTCAGCGGCGCAGACGAGGTGGTGGCCGCAGTGCAGCGGTGCTTCGCGTCGCTGTTCACCGACCGCGCGATCATCTACCGCGAGGAGCAGGGCTTCGACCACCTCGAGATCGCGCTGTCGGCGGGGGTCCAGCGGATGGTGCGCTCGGACCTCGCCGGCGCCGGCGTGGCCTTCACGATCGACACCGAGACCGGCTTCGACAAGGTCCTCGTGCTCGACGGCGCCTGGGGGCTGGGCGAGTCGGTGGTGGCCGGCGAGGTCGACCCGGACACCTACGTCGTGTTCAAGCCCCTGCTCGACGATGCGGCCCTGCGGCCGATCGTCACCAAGCAGCGCGGCGCCAAGGAGCTCAAGATCGTCTACGACGAGGCCGGGCAGGGCACCACGAGCGTCGTGACGACGCCCGAGGAGCGCAGCACCTTCGTCCTGGACGATGACGAGATCCTCACTCTGGCCCGCTGGGGGGCGCTCATCGAGGACCACTACGGCATGCCCATGGACATCGAGTGGGCGAAGGACGGGCTCACCGGTGAGCTGTTCATCGTCCAGGCCCGTCCCGAGACCGTCCAGTCCCGTGCCGACGCGGGCGTGCTGAGCACCTACCGCCTGGTCGAGTCGGGCGAGATGCTGGTCGACGGGCTGGCCATCGGCGACGCGATCGCCGCCGGCCCGGTGGTGCGGTTGGCCAGCGCCGCCGAGGGGCATCGCTTCACCGACGGCGGAGTGCTGGTGACCGGCATGACCGATCCCGACTGGGTGCCCATCATGAAGCGCGCCGCGGCGATCGTCACCGACCACGGCGGGCGCACCGCCCACGCCGCCATCGTCAGCCGGGAGCTGGGCGTGCCGGCGATCGTGGGCACGAGCGATGCCACCAAGGTCCTGCGCGAGGGCGAGGTGGTGACCGTCTCCTGCGCCGAGGGCGACCGTGGGTACGTCTACGCCGGCGAGCTCGCGTTCGAGCGCGACGAGGTGGATCTCTCCGGCCTGCCGCCCACCCGCACCCGGATCATGATGAACCTCGCGAGCCCCGCGGCGGCGTTCCGGTGGTGGCGGCTCCCGGCCCGGGGCATCGGGCTGGCCCGCATCGAGTTCATCATCAACAGCCATGTCGGCGTGCACCCGCTCGCGCTGACCCGCTACGACGAGGTGGACGACATCGAGGCGCGTCGGCGCATCGACCAGCTCACCGCGGGCTACGCGGACCGCACGGACTACTTCGTCAACCGGCTGGCCCGGGGCGTGGCCCGGATCGCGGCATCCCGCTACCCGGAGCCGGTGATCGTGCGCATGTCCGACTTCAAGACCAACGAGTACGCCGACCTGCTCGGGGGGCGGGCGTTCGAGCCCGACGAGGACAACCCGATGATCGGCTTCCGGGGCGCCTCGCGCTACTACAGCGAGCACTACCGCGACGGCTTCGCCCTGGAGTGCCGCGCGATGAAGAAGGCCCGGGAGGAGATCGGCATGAGCAACATCAAGCTGATGCTCCCGTTCGTGCGCACCGTCGGCGAGGCCGACCGCGTGCTCGAGGTGATGGCGGAGAATGGGCTCGTGCGCGGCGAGGCGGACCTCGAGATCTACATGATGGCCGAGGTGCCTTCGAACGTGACGATGGCCGAGGAGTTCGCCCAGCGCTTCGACGGGTTCTCGATCGGCAGCAACGACCTCACGCAGCTCGAGCTCGGGATCGACCGGGACTCGGGGCGCCTGGCCGAGCTGTTCGACGAGCGCAACGAGGCCGTGACGCGCCGGATCGTCGAGCTGCTGGACAAGGCCCACCGGCACGGCACGCCGGTGGGGATCTGCGGCCAGGGGCCCAGCGACCACCCGGAGTTCGCCGAGTTCCTGGTCCGGCACGGCATCGACTCGATGTCGCTCAATCCCGACAGCATCGCGACGGTGATCGCCCGGGTCGCCGAGGTGGAGCGCGAGCTCGACGGCGGGTGAGCCCGGCGGCCGGCACCGGCGCTCCCCGCGCCCCCGGCGCTCCTCG
>SKLC01000381.1 GCA_007123425.1 Nitriliruptoraceae bacterium | reverse complement strand
CTCGCCGGCCTCGCCGCCCGGGTGACCACCCGGGTGGCCCCCGCCCTCGCCGCCGGGGTGGCCGCCGCGCTGGCCACCGGCGTCCTCGCTGCCGCCCGCGCGCGCGTGGCCCTTCTGGAAGGCGTCGCTGTTGAGCCAGGCCTGGAAGGACGCCTCGTCGCGCCAGCGGGTGACCACGAGATACCTGTCGGTGCCCTCGGTGGGACGCAGCAGCTCGAAGGACTCGAAGCCGTCGACCTTCTCCACCTCGCCGGCCCGGGAGGCGAACCGCTGCTCGAGCACCTCGCCACGACCCTCGGGGACCTGCAGCACGTTGATCTTGACCACGGACATGGCTGGCTCCTCGTCTCGGAGCCGCCGAGGGTAGACGTGCCCGCCGCCCGCCTCGCTCGCGGCCCCACCCGCTCGTAGAATCCGCCCCCATCCCACCCTCGAGCTCCCGGGCCCCGCCCACCCGAGGAGGAGCACCCATGCCGGCCCAGGTCCCCAGCCGCGACGAGCACCGTCGGCGCTTCGCCGCGCTCGACGTCACCGAGCGCCGCGCGATCATCAAGGCGGTGAACAAGGGCCAGGCGGTCGACAAGCGCAAGCACGCACCGCTGGCGGTCGGCGTGGCCCGCCAGCAGCAGCGGTTCTGGCGATGGGCCTGGGTGGTCGGGCCGATCATCGGCCTGGTCCAGCTGCGCGCCGGGTGGCAGGCGGCCGTGGTCAACGGCCTGATCGGCACGATGGTGCTCGCGGCCCTGTGCTGGTTCTGGGTCAACCGCGCCCGCCGCGCCGAGGACGCGAACCTGCAGCGGATGGGCACCAGGAGGAAGCGCTGACGGGGCGCTCCGGCCGCCGGCTCGGGACGATGCGCCGCCCTCGCGCTCGCAGCGCAGGCCGAGCCGCCCCGCTGGGGCGCGTCAGCGCATCGTGCGGAAGGCGGCGCGCACCTCGGCGACGAACGTGTCGGGCTGCTCGAGCGCGGCGAAGTGGCCACCCCGCTCGGGCTCGTTGAAGTGGCGCAGGTCCTGGTAGCGCCGCTCGGCCCAACGGCGTGACGGGCGGAAGATCTCGCCCGGGAAGACCGACAGGCCCGTGGGCGCGGTCACCGGCTCGACATCGACCGTGGCGAAGCTCTCCCAGTACAGCCGCGCCGAGGAGCCCGCGGTCGCCGGCAGCCAGTACAGCATCACGTTGTCCAGCAGCTCATCGCGATCCAGGACCGACAGCGGGTCGCCGTCGTGATCCACCCAGGACCAGAACTTCTCCAGGATCCAGGCCGCCTGGCCCACCGGGGAGTCGGTCAGCCCGTAGGCCAGCGTCTGCGGCCGGGTGGACTGCTGCTTGGCGTAGGCCGAGTCCCGCTTGCGGTAGTGGTCCATCGAGGCGAGCGCCGCCTGCTCCCGCTCGGTGGGGTCGGCCAGATCCTGCTCGGTCGGGAAGGCCAGCGGCATCGTGAGGTGGATCCCGGCGCAGTGGTCGGGATCCACGCGGGTCAGCGCCGTGGTGACCATCGAGCCCCAGTCGCCGCCCTGGGCGAGGTAGCGCTCGTGTCCCAGCCGCGCCATGAGCTGCGCCCAGACCCGCGCGATGCGCTCCACGTCCCACCCGGTCGTGGTCGGCTGGTCGCTGAAGGCGTAGCCCGGCAGGGACGGGCAGACCACCTCGAACGCGTCGGCCGGGTCCCCGCCGTGGGCGCGCGGATCGGTGAGCGGCCCCAGCACCTTGGTGAACTCGACCACCGAGCCGGGCCAGCCGTGGGTCATCACCAGCGGGGTCGCGTCCGGCTCCGGCGAGGGCACGTGCAGGAAGTGGATGCCCAGCCCGTCGATCTCGGTGCGGTACTGCGGCCAGGCGTTGAGGCGCGCCTCGCGCTCGCGCCAGTCGTAGTCCCGCTCCCAGTGCTCGCAGATCTCGCGCAGCCACTGCGACGGCACGCCCTGCGACCAGTCGTCGACCGTCTCGGCCTCGGGCCAGCGTGTGCGACGCAGCCGCTCAGCCAGGTCGGCCAGCTGCTCGTCGGTCGCCTCGATGCTGAACGGCTCGATCTGCTCGCCCATCGGTCGCGCTCCCTCCTGCGGACCACGGAACCTAGCCCCGCCGCGCGCCGGTGGTGGCCCGGCACACGGACCAGGGCGCGCCATGGGCCGGTGCGTGGCACCGTTCGGACCGCATCCGGACCCGCTGGTGCCGAGCACCGGCACGCGAGCTGCGCGCATGTGCGCGAGCGGAGGTCAGCGCTGGGCGGCCAGGACGTCCTTGGCGACCCGGACGATGTTGCCCGCCGTGAAGCCGAAGGCCTCGAAGAGATCGCCCGCGGGCGCTGAGGCGCCGAAGCGCTCCATGCCCACCACGGCGCCCTCGAGGCCGACCCAGCGCTCCCAGCCCAGGGTCGCGGCCGCCTCGATTGCCACGCGGGCCCGCAGCGTCGGGGGGAGCACCTGGTCGCGGTAGGCCTGGTCCTGGGCCTCGAACCGCTCCCAGGAGGGCATCGAGACCACGCGCACCGCCACGCCCTCGTCGGCCAGCGCCTCGGCGGCCTCCAGCGCGACGTGCACCTCGGAGCCGGTGGCCAGCAGCGCGAGCTCGGGCTCGCCCTCGTGCAGGTCGCGCACCACGTAGGCGCCGCGCTCCACCGCGCCCTGGGGCCGCGGACCGAGGTCCGGCACGCCCTGGCGCGTGAGCGCGATCACCGAGGGCCCGTCGGTCTCGAGGGCGACCTTCCAGGCCGCGGCGGTCTCGGGCCCGTCGGCGGGGCGCAGCACGGTCAGCCCGGGGATGGCGCGCAGCGACGGCAGGTGCTCGATCGGCTGATGGGTGGGCCCGTCCTCGCCCAGGCCGATCGAGTCGTGGGTCATCACCCACACGACCTTGCGGCCCATCAGCGCCGACAGTCGGATCGCCGGCCGGGCGTAGTCGGTGAAGATCAGGAACGTGGCGGCATACGGGATGATCCCGCCGTGCAGGCTCATGCCGTTGGCGATCGACGCCATGGCGTGCTCGCGCACCCCGAAGCGCAGGTTGCGGCCCAGGCGGTCGTCGGCGGTGAAGTCGCCGCCGTCCTTGACGTCGGTGTTGTTCGACGCGGCGAGGTCGGCCGAGCCGCCCAGCAGCTCCGGCAGCGTGCCTGCCAGCGCGTTGATCACGGCGCCGGAGTGCTTGCGGGTGGCGTCCTTGCCCTCCAGCGCGGGCAGCGCGTCGGTCCAGCCCTCGGGCAGCTCGCCGCGGATGACGCGCCGCTCGAACTCCGCGGCCAGCTCCGGGTGCTCGGCCCGGTAGGCGTCGAAGCGCTCCTGCCAGTCGCGCCGGGCGGCGGCGCCGGCCTCGGTGCGGTCGAGGTGGTCGCGCACCTCGTCGGGCACGGTGAAGGGCTCGGTGTGGGGCCAGCCCAGCTCCTGCTTGGTGGCGGCGACCTCGTCGTCGCCCAGGGCCGCCCCGTGCGAGGCCGAGGTACCCGCCTTGTTCGGCGAGCCGTAGCCGATGACGGTGCGCACCGAGATCAGGCTGGGGCGCTCGTCCTCCTCGGCGGCCTTGATCGCCGCGCGCAGCGCCTCGAGGTCGTTGCCATCGGCCACCCGCTGGGTGTGCCAGCCGTAGGCGTCGAAGCGGGCGAGCACGTCCTCGCTGAAGGCGAGGTCGGTGCTGCCGTCGATGGTGATCCGGTTGTCGTCGTAGAGGTAGACCAGCCGACCGAGCCGCAGGTGGCCCGCGAGCGAGGCGGCCTCGGCGGCCACGCCCTCCATGAGGTCGCCGTCGGAGACGATCCCGTACACGGCGTGGTCGACGATCTCGTGCCCGGGCCGGTTGAACTCGGCGGCCAGGCGCTCGGCGGCCAGCGCCATCCCGACCCCGTTGGCGAAGCCCTGCCCCAGCGGGCCGGTGGTGGTCTCCACGCCCGGCAGCAGGAAGTTCTCCGGGTGGCCGGCGGTGGGGCCGTCGAGCTGCCGGAAGCGCTTGATGTCCTCGAGCGTCGGCTGCTCGTAGCCGGCCAGGTGCAGGGCGGCGTAGAGCAGCATCGAGCCGTGGCCGGCCGAGAGCACGAAGCGGTCGCGGTCCGCCCACTCGGGGTCGCCCGGGTCGTGGGCCATC
Organism: Nitriliruptoraceae bacterium; assembly: GCA_007123425.1. Lineage (GTDB taxonomy): Bacteria > Actinomycetota > Nitriliruptoria > Nitriliruptorales > Nitriliruptoraceae > SKLC01. The sequence goes on along the minus strand of SKLC01000381.1, from coordinate 5,483 downwards.
ACCTCGCCGAACAGCAGATAGGCCATGGGGGCGCAGCCCATCGGCATCCCCGGGTGGCCCGAGTTGGCCTGCTGGACCGCATCGATCGCGAGCGTGCGGATGGTGTCGATCGAGCGCTGGACGACATCGGCGGGCATTGAGGGCTCCACGGCGAGACGAGATGTGCGACTGATGTGGGACGACGCGCGACCTCCCCGGGCGGTCGCGCGGGGGGCGATGATGCCACACGCCGGACGGTGAGCGGGAAGCGCGGATCACGGTCTGGGTGGCGGTGGGGTCTATCCTCGTCCCGCTCGGCGCGGGCGGATCGACGAGGAGCTCGAAAGGAGCTGCGTGCCACCCCTGCAGCAGCGCATCACGTTCCGGCTCGCGCTGGAGAACGCCCCCGGGATGCTGGGGGCGGTGACCAGCGTCATCGACGAGCTCGGCGGCGAGGTCGTGGCCACCGAGCGCACCCACGAGCAGCGCCACGTGGTGTTCCGCGACGTCACGCTCGACGCGCGCGACGAGCAGCACGCCGACGACCTGGCCGTGGCGATGGTGGACCTGCCGGGCGTCGAGCTGCTGGCGATCGTCGACGACGTGCTGCTGGCCCACGAGGGCGGCAAGATCACCGTCGAGAACACCCGCGAGGTGACCGGCCCCGAGGACCTCGCCCTGGTCTACACCCCCGGCGTGGCCAAGGTCTGCCGGATGATCGCCGACGACCCGGTCGCCGCCTACCGGCTGACGATCCGCTCCAACTCGGTCGCCGTGGTCACCGACGGCTCGGCGGTGCTGGGCCTGGGCGACATCGGCCCGCTGGCCTCCCTGCCCGTGATGGAGGGCAAGGCCATGCTGCTGAAGTCCTTCGGCGGGGTGAACGCCTACCCGATCCTGGTCGAGGAGCAGGACCCGGACGAGTTCGTCGAGACCGTGGCACGCATCGCCTCGGGCTTCAGCGGCATCAACCTCGAGGACATCTCCGCGCCGCGCTGCTTCGAGATCGAGGGCAAGCTCCGCCAGCGCCTCGACATCCCGGTCTTCCACGACGACCAGCACGGCACGGCCGTCGTCGTGCTCGCCGCCCTGATGAACGCGACCCGCGTGGTCGACAAGGAGCTGACCGACCTCAGGGTGGTGGTCCAGGGCATCGGCGCCGCGGGCGTGGCGATCGTCAACCTGCTGCGGGCCGCTGGCATCACCGACATCGTCCCCGTCGACCGCGACGGCATCATCGAGCCCAAGCGGCGCGGCACCGACCCGATCCGCTTCCGCCTGGCCAAGCAGGTCAACCCGCGGGGGCTGACCGGCGACAAGGACGTCGCGCTCGAGGGCGCCGACGTCTTCATCGGCGTCTCCGGCCCGAGATCGCTGCCGCTGGAGCTGGTCCAGACGATGGCCCGGGACCCGATGGTGTTCGCGATGGCCAACCCGGTCCCCGAGATCCACCCCGACGTCGCCGGCGACCACGTCACCGTGATGGCCACGGGCCGCTCCGACTTCCCCAACCAGATCAACAACGTCCTGTGCTTCCCGGGCCTGTTCCGCGGCCTGCTCGACGCGGCCGCCACCCGGGTCACCGACGAGATGAAGATCGCCGCGGCGGAGGCGATCGCCGGCGTGGTCGGCGAGGAGCTCGCGCCCGACTACGTGATCCCCTCCCCCTTCGACCGCCGCGTGGCGCCGGCGGTCGCCGAGGCCGTCAGCGCCGTCGCCCGCGAGCAGGGCCACGTGCGGCCCGGCTCGCGCGGCTCGCTGGAGAGCGAGTCCGAGAGCGCCATGCACGCGGCCGCGCGACGCGCGGTGGAGCGTGCCCTGGAGCGGGAGGCCGCCCGGGGCACGGGAGACTTCGGCGTGCCCAAGCGGGCCGAGCCCACCGACGACGGTGGAGCCGCCGAGCAGGACGCGGACGCCGAGCCGACCGGCGAGCAGGGCGAGCCCGAGCGCTGACGCCGACCGCATCCCGCTGGCAGGGCGGCGGTCGACGGGCCGCTACGAGCGCTCCCGGAGGCTGTCGCGGATCTCGCGCAGCAGCACGACGTCCTCGGGGTCGGCCTGGGGCTCGGGCTCCTCGGGCTGCTGGCGCCTGAGGCGGTTGTAGCCCTTGACCACGAGGAAGAGCGCGGCCGCGACGAGCAGGAGGTTCAGCAGGGAGGTGAGCACCGCGCCGACGCTGCCGGCCTGCTGGCCGGTCTCCGGGTCCACCGCGCCGAACGTCAGCAGCGCGTCGAAGTCGGGCTGGCCGAAGACCATCGCGATCGCGGGCGTGAGCACCCGCTCGGTGAGCGTGGACACCACGGCCTGGAACGCGACGCCCATCACGAAGCCCACGGCCAGCTCCACGAAGCTGCCCCGGTTGACGAACTCCTTGAACTCGGTGAGCACGACCCGTCCTTGTCGGCGAAGCGCGTGAGCGAATGCGCACGCTAGTGCCGGCGGTGGGCCAGCGAGGGCACGCCGCCCGCCGTCGGACGGCCGCTCGTGCCGCGCTACTCGAGCGTGTGGAGCCAGCTGCGCACCACGTCACCGAGTCTCGCGATGACCTCGGGCGCGGCCCGGCGCGTGCCGTCCGGCGACGCCGAGGCCTTGATGTCGAGGCTGTGGTCCGCCCCCGGCACCACGTGCAGGGTCGCGCGGCGGGGCAGCTTGGTGACGTTGTCCTCGAGCACCTCGAGGTTGCAGAAGGTGTCGCGCTCGCCCTGGAGGAACAGGCAGCGCACCGGCACCTTGGGCCAGTGCGAGACGCGCAGCTGGTCGGTCTTGCCCGGCGGGTGCAGGGGGTAGCCGTAGAAGAGCAGGCCTGCGCAGGCCAGCCCGTCGGCGACCGCCATCGAGGCCACCCGGCCGCCATAGGACTTCCCGCCGAGCACCCACCGCCGCTCGCGGGGGTAGCGCGCACGCACCTGCTCCACGATCGAGCGGTAGGGCCCGACCGCGCGGTCGGCACGGGGCGCGCCACGCTGGCCCGCCTCGCGGTGGGGCAGGTTCACGCGGACGACGAGGCTGCCCTCCTCGGCCAGCAGCTCGGCCAGCGCCACCAGTCCCGCACCGTCGAGGTCGCCGCCCGCCCCGTGGGTGAGCAGCACCGCCGGCCCGCGGCGCCGCGACGGGGTGTGCACGGCGGCGCTGACCTCCTCGATCGAGCCGTGCTCGACCGGGATGGTGAAGCGCTCCACGCTCATGTGGCGCCCTCCAGCTGCTCGATGGCGATGTCGGTCGCCGTGGCACGATCGATCTTGCCGTGGTTGCCGCGCGGCAGCTCGTCGGTCGTGACCACCTCGGTGGGTCGGCGGTAGCCGGTGACCTGCTCCCGGGTCCAGGCCAGGAACGTCGCGTGGTCGAAGTCCTCGGCGGGCACCACCAACGCGACCGGGCGCTCGCCCAGCCGGTCGTCGGGCACGCCCACCAGCGCGACGTCGCGCAGTCCGGGGGCCTCCCGGAGCTCGTGCTCCACCTCGGCGGGGAACACCGAGAACCCGCCGACCTTGAGCCGGTCCTTGGCGCGTCCCACGAACTGGAAGACCCCGCCGGGCCACACCCGGCCGTGGTCGCCGCTGGAGAACCAGCCCGCCCGGTCAGGCCCGACGTCCTCGCGGCCCTCGTAGCCGCGCAGCACGCCGCTGCCGCGGAACTGCAGCTCTCCGACGCGCCCCCGGCCCACGGGGCGACCGTCCTCGTCGACGGCGCGCACCTCCATGCCGGGCAGCCGCACCGCGAAGGACGGCACCGTCACCCGCGTGGTCAGCGACGGCGGGTAGAGGCGGACCGCCGCGCCGCCGGAGAGCTCGACCATCCCGTAGATGTCGACGAAGGCCGCCGTGCCCACCGTCCGGTCGCGGACCCGTGCCATCGCGCCGTAGCGCTGGAAGCGCCGGGCACGGTCCTCCGGCAGGACGTCCGCGGACGAGATCCACACCTGCACGCCGCCGAGGTCCCGCTCGGCCGCGCCGGCGGCCTCGAGGTCCGCGTACATCGTGGGGACCCCGACGAACATGTTGGCGCCGCCGTCCTCGAGCAGGTCGAGGGTCTCATCCGCCCGGAAGCGGTCGCGGCGCACCAGCGGCACGCCGGCGCACATCGTGCCCAGCAGCACGGCCAGCCCCATCACGTGCGTGAGCGGGAGCGACGCGACCATGCGGTCCCGACCGGGCCGCAGCCCCCGCTGCCGCCCCACCGGGGCGAGCACCGTGCGGCCGAGGCTGGCGAGCAGCCCCCGGCTGGTCAGCGCCGCCGCCTTGGGCAGCCCGGTGGTGCCCGAGGTGGTCAGCAGCACCGCGACCTCGCGCGGGTCGGCCGCCTCGCCGCGCTCGACCACGAGATCCGGGCGCCGGCGGACGAGCTCGCCGAGCTCCGAGGTGGTCACCACGTCGAGGTCGTCGGGGACCAGCTCGTCGAGCCCGGCGTCGACGATGGCGGCCGTCGCCTCGCTGGCCTCCACCACCGCGGCGACCTCGCGGGCGGTCAGCCGATGGTTGACCGGCACCGGCAGGGCTCCGAGCCGGGCCAGCGCGAAGACATGCAGCGCGATGTCGATGCGGTTGTCCATGAGCACCAGCACGCGCTCGCCGGGGCGGCGACCGTGGTCCCGGTGGGCACCGGCCAGCCGCGCCGTGGCCTCCTCGAGGTCGCGGAAGGTCCGCGCGGGGCCCTGGTCGAGGCCGGGCGTGAGCCCGGGGTCCTCGACCGCGGGGCGCCGGCCGTAGCGCTCCGCCAGCACCCGGGGCAGGTCGCCGAGGTGCACGTCACCGCGCACGAGGGCACGAGCCGCGGTACGGGACACGAGCGACTCCTTCGGTGGGCAGGGCGAGGGTGGCACGACGGCCGTGACACGACGGGGCCTCGCGTGGCACCGCGCCGAGGTCCAGCGGGACGCGGGACCCTACCGTCCACCGCCGCCGGGGCCGCGCGGCCGCATCGGCAGGTGGGACGGGGCCGTCCGCGGCCCCGTCCCCTCGTGGCGCCGACGCCGGTGACGCTCAGCGGTCCTCGGGGACCACGACCACGACCGGCTTGGGCGAATGCGCGACCACCTGCTGGGTCACCGAGCCCAGCAGCAGGCCCCGGAAGCCGCCGAGCCCGCGCGCGCCGACCACGACGAGGTCGGCGTCCTCAGCACGGCGGCAGATCACGCCTGCCGCACCGCCTGAGCGGACATCGCGCGTCACGGTGACGTCCTGCGTGTCGACCTCGGCCAGCAGCTCGTCGACCACCTGGTGGCCGGCCTCCTCGAGCTGCTCATGCGTCGGCATCGGCAGCACCGCCGGCATCGCCGCGATGTCGGGCTGGTGGACCGCGTGGACGACCTCCACCTCGGCGCCTCGCACGCGGGCTTCCTCGAGCGCCCAGCGCAGCGCCCGCGTCGCGTGGTCCGAGGCGTCAACGCCCACGATGATCTTGCCCATGTCGACTCCTTGTCCTTGCGTCGTCGCGTCCTACCCGCAGCCTCGCACGTGCGGCGAGGCGCCGGCAGGGCCGGCCGCCTCCACGTGCCCGCCGATGGG
>SKLC01000420.1 GCA_007123425.1 Nitriliruptoraceae bacterium | reverse complement strand
TCGGCGGTCCACAACGCCCGCCAGGCCGGCAGCAGGAAGACGAACTCGGCCGGCGCCTCGGTGTCGGGCGTGTACAGGGTCTGCAGCTCGACCCCGTCGAGCACGATCGAGGTGTCGTCGTGACCGATCAGGTCGGTGGGCTCGAGCAACCCGAACGTTCCGGTCGACGTGGTCTTTCCGAGCCCCGCACCGACCTGACCGGTCGGCGACGGCGGCAGGAGGTTGCCGTACATGTACGACGCTCGCCTGGTCATCGCGTTGCCGGCCATCACGTTCTCGCTCACCGCCTCGAACGTGAAGCCCTCCGGGGCGACGATGCGCACCCGTCCCGCCGCCACGTCCTCCGACGAGCACACTCCGCGGATCCCGCCGAAGTGGTCCGCGTGACTGTGGCTGAACACCACGGCGGACACGGGGCGCCGTTCCACATGCTCGTTCACCAGCTCGAGCGCCGCAGCCGCGACCTCGGCGGTGATGAGCGGATCGAGCACGATCCAGCCGGTCTGGCCGCGGACGAAGCTGATGTTGGACAGGTCGAGGCCGCGGACCTGGTAGATCCCCTCGGTGACCTCGAACAGGCCACTGATGCCGTTGATGCGCTCCTGCCGCCACAGGCTCGGATTCACCGTGGATGGGGCCTCTCCATCCACGAAGTCGAACCGGCGACTGTCCCAGACCGGTCGGCCGTCGGCCGTGGTCACCGTGTCGGGCAGCGGTGCGATCCGTCCCCGCTCCGCCTGCTGGAGATCGGCGACGTCTTCGAAGGACAGGTCGTCGAGCAGGGCCGCGTTCGCTGCGCGGGTCGCCGCAGTCGCTGCGCGGCCCGCCTCCACCATCGACGTCATCTGGGTGCCTTCCGCCTCGAGGTGCGGCTCACGCCGGGACCTCCGGCGTCGACTCCGGGATCTCGATCTCGGTCTCGGTCTCGACCGGGCGGACCCGGCCGCTCATGGCCGTGGTGACGCCCTCGAGGATCAGCTCGACCCCGAGAACCGTGCCGAGGAACCACAGTGCCGACACCGGCCACCGGTTGAGCACCAGCAGCCCCAACAGCAGCGTCACGGTCCCGCTGAACAGCAGCAGGCCCCGAGGCGCGCCGGGTTGGAAGGCGGCGACCAGCCGCACGATGCCGCCCACGAGCAGGAGCGATCCCGCCAGCAAGGTCAGCGTGAGCAGCCCGACTCCCGGGTTGCGGACGAATCCGAGGCCGAGCAGGACGAGCAGGGCGCCCAATGGGAGATCCCAGCGCCGTTGGGAATCCTTCCACCCGGCGATGGCGCTCACCGCGAGCATCACCCCGCCGAACAGGGTGGCCCACCCGAGGAGCAGCACGGAGATCGCGCTGGCGAGCGCGACGTGCCCGAGGGCGATGACGCCGGCGATCACGGACAGCAGGCCGAAGGCGATGTCCCAGCCGGTGCGGCGGCGTTCGAGGAGCATGGACTCGTTCACAGGCGTCCTTCACAGGTCGGGCCGGTGAGGGCAGCATGTGACGACCGTCGGGCAACGGCATCACCCCATCGGGGTGAGCTCGGGCCATCCCCGGGCACATGTGGTTCCGAAAGACCCTCGTCGCAGGCCGGTGCGCCTGCCATGCTCGAGCTGCCCCCAGACCAGCAGAGGAGCGGTCCGTGTCGGCGGTCATCTCGCTCGGACCGACCGTGGACCTCTCCGCACGCCTCCGGCCCCCTGCACCAGGCCCGTCGGACCTTCCGCGTGAACGCCTGCTCAGGGCCTTCACGGACGATCCCGCCCCGGTGACCCTCGTCAGCGCGCCGCCTGGCTCCGGCAAGACCTCGCTGCTGGCGACCTGGGTCGCCACGGTCACCGATGGGACGATCGCCTGGCTCAGCCTCGACCACCACGACGACGATCCCGGACGGCTCTGGTCGGGGATCCTCGGAGCGCTGAAGGCCACCGGCCGCGTTCCCGTCGGGGCGCGTCTCCACGAGCTCATCGCTCCGGTCGGCGAGGTGGCACCGGCGTTCGTCGACGTCCTGGTCGCCGAGATGGCAGCGCTCGGAGAGCCGGTGTGGATCGTGCTCGATGACGTGCACGCCCTCCGGCGTGCCCAGACCCTCGACTCGCTCGCGCTGCTCATCCGGCGGCTCGACCCGGGCATCCATCTGGTCCTCGCCAGCCGCTCCGACCCGCCGGTCGGGCTCCCACGGCTGCGGCTCGAGGGACGCCTGCGCGAGCTCCGCGCCGCCGACCTCACGTTCACGCTCGGGGAAGCCGCAGCGTTCCTCGCCAGCCGCGAGGTGGACCTGCCGGAGGCCCCGCTGGCAGCGCTGCACGAGCGCACCGAGGGGTGGGTCGCCGGTATCAAGATCGCAGCGCTGGCCCTGCAGGACGCCGAGGACGCCGAGGACGTCGTGGAGCGGTTCAGCGGTGACGACCACGCCGTGGCCGACTATCTCGTCACCGAAGTCCTCGCGGTGCTCTCGGGGCCCACCCGGGAGCTCCTGCTGCGCACGAGCATCTGCACGCAGATCGGGGGCGACCTTGCACAGCACCTCACCGGACGCGCGGACGCGGCGGTCGTGCTCGCGGCGCTCGAGCGGGACAACGCCTTCACCCGCCGGCTCGGTCGCGGTCGGGACACCTACCGCTACCACGAGCTGCTCCGAACCTACCTCGCCGCCGAGCTGCGACGCACCGAGGCAGACCTCGAACGCGAGCTCCACCGCCGCGCTGCGGACTTCTTCGAGCAACGGGGCGAGTTCCTCCACGCGATGGAGCACCTCGCGCGTGCTGGAGCGACCGAGCGGCTCGCCGTCCTCGCCGAGGCCCACGGCATCGGCGCCATCCTCGACGGCCGTGCCCGGCGTCTGGTGACCACCCTGGCGCTGCTGGAGGACCACGACACCACGCCTGACGCGGTCGCACTGCTCGCCGCCGCCGCGGCGACGTCGCTCGGCGACCTCGATGCGGCCGACCGACGGCTGCTGCGGATCGACCTCGACGCGCTCGCCGCTGGCGCTGATCATGGGCTCGCTGCCCTGGCGGCGACCGTCGGGGCCGCCAGGGCCCGCTACACGGACCGGGTCGACGTCGCCCTGGCCCGGCTCGAGGCCACCGACGCCGGACGCACCGGGGACCGTGACCGCGACCTCGCCGCGCTGCTCCACCGCGGGGTCCTGCGGCTCTACCTCGGCCGCTACGCGGACGCGGTCGCCGACCTGGAGCGCGCGGCGGACCTCGCGCGCATCACCGCGCGGACCGCGGTGCAGGTCGAGTGCCTGTCGTTCCTCGCCGGCAGCCTCGGCAGCCAGGGCGACCTGCCGGGGATGCGGGCGCGGGCCGAGCAGGCGATCGCCGTCGCCGAGCGCCGGGGCTGGGCGCGCTCCTCCGCGCTGGCGCACGCCTACCTCCTGGTCGCCTGGGCTGCCTACCTGCGTGCCGACGCGCCCACGGCCCAGGCCAACACGGCGCTGGCCGTCGCCTCGCTCGGTGAGCACAACGAGCCCGACGTGGAGCTGGCGGTGCGCAGCCTCGAGGTCGTCGTGGCCGCCGACGGTGACGCCCCGTTCGAGGTGGTGCAGCGCTACCGCACGACGTTCGCCCGGCTCGCCGACGCCCAGATGTCACCGGCGCTGCTGGCCTACGCGCTCCCCGCCCTCGTGCGGATCTGCCTCGACCTCGGCGAGCGGGCCTGGGCGCGCGAGTTCGCCGCTGCCGCGGCGCCGCGATCCCCGAGCCCGGGCGAGCCCACGTTGCTCCGAGCGATGCTGCGGGCTGACGCGGGGAGCACGAACGCGGCGCGACGTGAGCTGGACGCCATCATGCGTCGCGAGGCGCCCTGCCACCTGCCCACCACCGAGGTGCTGGCCTGGGTGCTCGCTGCGGAGCTCGAGAGCCGTCTCGGGCACTCGACGCGAGCGCAGGAACGCCTGGTGGAAGCGCTGCGCACTGCGGCGCCGATCGAGCTCGTCCGCCCGTTCCTGGACAACGCCGTGGTTCGAGGCCTCCTGGTGGCCGGCCGGGGCAGGTTCGGACACCACGAGCCCTTCGTCCAGCGGCTGGTGACGACTGCCCTGCCCGCCTTCTCGATGGGCTCCCATGCGGATGATCGCCTCACGCCGGGCGAGCTCGCGGTCCTGCGGGAGCTGCCGTCGCTGCTGTCGCTCCGGGAGATCGCCGAGGTTCGGTGCGTCTCGGTCAACACGGTCAAGACCCATCTGCGCGCCATCTACCGCAAGCTGGACGTCACCGGGCGCCGGGCGGCGGTGGACGCCGCGCGGCGCCGTGGTCTGCTCTGAGGCCCGCCGGCTGGCGCGAGGCGGATCGAAGGTCCGCGACGCGGGGCCCCGTGGTCAGCGCACGTGCTCGCGCAGGAAGGTCACCGCACGGTCCCAGGCCTCGCGCGCACTGTCGGCGTCGTACGTGGCCGGGTTGGCGTCGTTGAGGAACGCGTGGTGCGCGTCGTAGACGTGGATCTCAGGCTCGACGCCGGCCTCGTCGCGCAGCCGCTGCGCCAGCGCGTCGACCGCCTCGAGCGGGATCATCCGGTCGTGCTCGGCGAAGTGGCCCTGCACCGCCGCGCGCAGCCCCGCGAGGTCGACCTCCCCACCGATCATCCCGTAGAACGGCACGGCCGCGGCCACCCGCTCGCCCTGCTGGGCGGCCAGCGTGAGCACGAAGCCTCCGCCCATGCAGAACCCCACCGCCCCGACGGCCTGCGAGGTGACGCCCTCGTCGGCCAGCAGATGGTCGACGGCCCCGGCGAGGTCGCGGGTGGCGCGCTCGACCGGAAGCTCGCGCATGAGTCGTGCGGCCTGGTCCGCGTCGTGGGTGGTGGTGCCGCCGTACAGGTCGGGGGCCAGGGCGACGAAGCCCTGCGCGGCGAAGCGGTCCACGAGGTCGGCGATGTGGTCGGTCAGCCCCCACCACTCCTGGATGACGACCAGCCCGGGTCCGCGCCCGGAGGCGGGTCGGGCCAGGTAGCCGTGGGCGGTGCCCTCGCCACTGGCGAACGAGACGTTCTGGCGGGGAGCGGGCGCATCGGTCACGGGTGGCTCCTGGGTGGGTCAGCCGGTGGGGCGTGCCGCCTCGGCGCGGCCCTGGGCGAGCCCGGCCTCGGCGGCGTCGGCGCGGCGGGAGAAGTCCATCAGGTCGGGGCCCATCGAGCTGCGGGCCTCGGCGTCCGGCGCGATCACACGCACCGTGGCGCCCGCAGCCCGCAGGGTCGCCAGCTCGGCCTCCTGCCGCGCCGTGACGGGATCGGTGGCGCCCTGGGGCCCGGCGGGCGCCAGCAGCGAGAGGACCAGGACCTCCTCGCAGCCGACCGCGAGATCGGCGCTGGTCATCGACCGCACGCCGCCGTCCATGTAGCGACGCCCGCCGATGGTGATCGGCGGGTAGATGCCCGGGACCGCGCAGCTGGCCGCCACGGCGCGCAGCAGCGGCACGCCGGCGTCGCGGTCGAAGGCGACGAAGCGGCCGTCGGCGGTGTCGACCGCGGTGCACACGACGCCCTCCGGCCAGTCCGCGTCGGCCAGGCGCGGCCCGAAGCTCGCCAGGAAGTCGTCCTCGTCGATGGTGTCGGCGTCGAGGGCGAGCGCGCCGAGGCGCCGGCGGGTGCCCTCGGGGTCGTCGCCACCGCCGAGCAGCGCCTCGATCAGCTCGTCCGGGATGCCGTCGGCCGCGGGGCGCGAGCCCTGCTGGCGGGCACGCGCCCGCTCGCTCGGTCGCCGCTGCTGCGCCACCAGCCGCTCGGGTGGGACGCCGAGGCCCAGCTGCGCCCCGACGACCGAGCCCGCGGAGGTGCCCACGATCGTGGCGACCTCCACCACGCCGGGGTCCGTCTCCGCCAGACCGGCGAGGATGCCGGCCTCCCAGGCGATGCCGACCGGCCCGCCGCCGCTGAGCACCAGGCCTCGTCCGCCCATCGCCTCGCCTTCGTCCGCGACGGGGCGGACCCTACTACTGCGGAAGGCGAAGCAGGCGCGTGATCCCGCCCGCGCGCGAGGTGACGCGTATCGTCAGTCGGAGGCGGCGGGCGTGGCGGCGCCGTCGAAGTCGAACTTGATCTGGGCCAGCTGCTCGTGCTCCCCGGGGACCGCGACCGGGTAGCGCCCGTCGAAGCAGGCCCGACACAGCGCATCGGGCTCCTGGGGGGTGGCGCCCATCAGCCCGTCGAGGCTGACGTAGTGCAGCGAGTCGGCGCCGACGAACTCGCGGATCTCCTCGACCGCGAGGTCGGCGCCGATCAGCTCCGCGCGGGTGGCCATGTCGATGCCGTAGTAGCAGGGGTGGGCGATCGGCGGCGAGGTGATGCGCAGGTGCACCTCGGCGGCGCCGGCGGCGCGCAGCATGGCGACCAGCTGCCGCGAGGTGTTGCCGCGCACGATCGAGTCGTCGACCACGACCAGGCGCTGCCCCTCGATGACCTCGGCGACCGGGGAGAGCTTCAGGCGGATGCCCAGCTGGCGCAGCGTGTCGCTGGGCTCGATGAAGGTGCGGCCCACGTAGCGGTTCTTGACCAGCCCCTCGGCGTAGGGCAGGCCGGCCTCGTCGGCGTAGCCGGCGGCGGCGGCGGTGCCCGAGTCGGGCACGGGGATGACGACGTCGGCGGCGACCGGGGCCTCGCGGGCGAGCACCCGGCCGGTCTCGCGCCGGACCGAGTAGACGCTGGAGCCGTCCTGCCGGTGGTCGGGGCGGGCGAGGTAGACCCACTCGAACAGGCAGTAGGAGGGGCTCGGCTCGGCGAAGCGGTGGCCACTGAGGCCGTCCTCGTCGACCACCACCAGCTCGCCGGGAGCCACCTCGCGGACGGTGACGGCGCCGACGATGTCCAGCGCGGAGGTCTCCGAGGCGACCACCCAGCCGCCGTTGGCCAGCCGGCCGACCACCAGCGGCCGGAAGCCGCCGGGGTCGCGGAAGGCGTACAGGCGCCGCTGGTCCATCACCGTCACGGAGAACGCGCCCTGCAGCAGCGGCGCGACCCGCAGGATCGCCGCCTGCAGGCTGCCGCTCTCCACGGTCTCGCGGGCGAGCAGCTCGGCCATCAGCTCCGAGTCGTTGCCTGGGGAGAGCTCGAGCCGGCGGGCGAGCTCCGCGGTGTTGACCAGGTTGCCGTTGTGCCCCAGCGCCAGCCCGCCGCCCTGCTCGACCTCCCGGTACTGCGGCTGGGCGTTGGCCCAGGAGCTCGCCCCGGTGGTCGAATAGCGGGTGTGGCCGATGGCCAGATCGCCCTCGAGCGCGGCCAGGCTGGTCTCGCGGAAGACCTGGTTGACCAGCCCCATGTCCTTGTGCACCACGATCCGGCGGCCGTTCGAGACGGCGATGCCGGCCGACTCCTGGCCGCGGTGCTGCAGGGCGTAGAGGCCGTAGAACGACAGCGTCGCCACGTCCTCGCCCGGGGCGAAGATCCCGAAGACGCCGCACTCCTCGCGCGGGCCCTCCGCGAGCAGCGCCGGGTCGACGTCGTCGGCCGCCGGCCGGGCCGCATCGGACGGATGTGGGAGCACGTGCTCGATCGCCTTCTCGCCGACGGCGACGGGGACAACGACGCGACCGAGGGTACCGCGCGGCCCCTGCCGACCACGCCCGGGTCTTGCCCCGCCCGGAGCGCGCCCCGGGACCTGGCGGGGCTCGCGGCGGGGTGCAGCGGATCGTCATCGGGATGGCGGCCGGTCCGTCACCGGGGACGCCCTGGGTCGTTGAGGACGACGCCGGTACCGCCAGGTATCCAAGGGGATGTCATGTCACTGCGCCGCGTGCTCGTGTCCGCCTCCGCCGCCGCGCTGCTGCTCGCGCTCGCGCCCGTCGCCGCGGCCGACGAGCAGGACGGCGAGGGGCAGGTGCGCATCAGCCGCCAGGTCGTGGAGAGCTTCGACGGCACGCCGATCGTGACCAACCTGTTCCTCCCTCCCGGCGCGTCCGCGGCGAGCCCGGCGGAGCTGGTCCTCGAGACCCATGGCTGGGGCGGGACCGGGCGCACCTCCCCCGGCGGCACCACCGGCCGGCTGCTGGACGAGGGCTACGCCGTGCTGACCTGGGACCAGCGGGGCTTCGGCTGCTCGGACGGGCAGGTCCGGATCAACGACCCCGAGGTCGAGGGGCGCGACGTCGGCGCGCTGATCGACTGGGCGGTCGCCAACGCCCCGATCCTCACCGTCGACGAGGACGGCCGGGCAGCCGAGGGCGGCGACCCCGTGGTGGGGATGGTCGGCGGCTCCTACGCCGGCGGCATCCAGACCGCCGCGGCCTCGCTCGACGAGCGCATCGACGCGCTCGCGCCCGACATGTCCTGGTCGGACCTGCGCTACTCGCTCTACCCCGGCGAGGTCGTCAAGCAGGGCTGGGTCGCGGCGCTCTACGCGCTGGGCACGCTCACCGCCGAGGGGCAGGGCCTCGACCCGCAGTGCGACGACGGGCCCACGCCCGGCAGCGGGCTCGACCCGGCCATCCACCGGGGCGTGACCGAGTTCGCCGCCACGGGCAAGGTCTCCGAGCAGACCCTGGACTTCTTCGCCGGCTCCAGCCTCGCCCACTACGGCCGGCAGCGCCCGGTCGACGTGCCCACGCTGGTCACCCAGTCCGCGGTGGACACGCTGTTCAACCTCACCGACGGCCTCGGCATCCACGAGCACGTGCTCGCCCACGGCGCCGACTCCCGGCTGCTCGTCTACTGCGGCGGCCACGTCAGCTGCCCCACCACCTACGCCGACGGGGGCGACAGCGCGCACCTGCGGGACGCGATCGTGGACTGGTTCGCCGTCCACCTGCGCGGCGAGGAGCGCGACCTCGGCACGCGCATCGAGTACCGCACCAACGAGGGGGCGTGGCGTGGCCTCGACGCCCTGCCGGACGCCGCCGAGGGGCTGGCGGTCGCGGGGGAGGCGGGCGGCCTGCCGGTCGTGCCCGTGCTCGAGCTCCCGGACCTCGAGACGACCGTCCGCGAGCGCGAGAGCTCGGGTGGCAGCCTGCAGGCCACGCCGCTGACCGCGGCCGCCGCCTTGGACGAGGCCGACCCCCGCGCCGCGACGTTCGAGGTCGCGCGCGCCGAGGACGGGCCCCTGGAGCTCGTGGGCGTCCCCGAGGTGGAGCTCACGGTCGACGGGACCCTGCTCGAGTCGCTGGGTGAGCTGCCCGACGAGCTCCATGACGACGTGCTCGACCAGCTCGGCCTCGAGGGGCTCGCGCCGGTCACCGACGCCGCCGGCGAGGCCGTCGGCGCCGCCCCCGTGGCCGGCAACGTCCTGCAGGGCGCGCTCGGCGGCCTGCTGGGGGTGAGCGCGGCCGACGCCGTGCCCACCGACGTGCACCTGTTCGCCAAGCTCGTCCACCGCGAGAGCGGCGAGGTGGTCAACCTCCAGGAGGGCGCAGCGCGCGTGGGCGTCACCGAGGGCCCCACCAGCGTGACGCTGACCATGCCCGGGCTCGCCTACACCATCCCCGAGGGCGACCACCTCGACCTGCAGGTGTCCACAGCCAGCCTGATGCACGCGACCGGCCGCCTGCCGGCCCTCGTCGACGTGGCCGTCGAGGCGGCGATCCCGGTGGTCGCCGGGGACGACGACACCGGCGATGACCGTCCCGGTCCGCCGGTGCACCGCCCCGGGCCCCCCGAGGGCGCACCCGGCGGGCCACCCGAGGGCGTGCCCGGCGGGCCTCCCGCGGATCGGCCGGG
>SKLC01000323.1 GCA_007123425.1 Nitriliruptoraceae bacterium | reverse complement strand
GAGCGGAGACGTACCCCCGGGGGCCGTGCCGGGCAGTGCGGGTGCGCGCTGCGCCACCGGTTTCGCCGCGCCGGTGCCAGGTGGCATCATCGCGCCCGCATCCGCCGAGCCCCGCACGGCCGGCGGATGCGGCACGTGCACGCCCCTTCGAGCCTGCGCGCCCGGCCGCGGGCGCCGGACCCGGGGCTCCCGCCCGGAAGACCGACGTGACCCGAAAGGTGCTGCCCTGCGTCGCTCGCTGCGTCTCCGCCGCTGGCAGAAGGATGCCCTCGACCGCCTCGAGCGCCACGGGCGCCGGGACTTCCTGGCCGTCGCCACCCCGGGGGCCGGCAAGACGACGTTCGCGCTGACCGCCGCGCTGCAGGACCTCGCCCGGCACCCGCACCGCCGGCTGCTGGTCGTCGCCCCGACCCAGCACCTCAAGCACCAGTGGGCGGAGGCGGGCAGCGCCTTCGGGCTCCACCTCGAGCCCGAGTGGTCGGGCCGCGACGCGGGCGGGCTGCCGGTCGACATGCACGGCGTGGTGGTCACCTACCAGCAGGTGGCCTCCGACCCCGGCGTACTGCGCCGACCCGCCGACGACGCCTTCGTCGTGCTCGACGAGGTCCACCACGCCGGCACGGAGCGCGCGTGGGGCGACGCGATCGCCCACGCCTTCGAGCTCGCGGCCCGCCGGCTGATGCTGTCGGGCACCCCGTTCCGCAGCGACCAGAACCCCATCCCCTTCGTCGAGTACGACTGGGACGAGGCCGTCGCCCACTACGTCTACGGCTACGGCGAGGCGCTCGAGGACGGGGGCGTGGTGCGGCCCATCTTCTTCCCGCGGCTGGGCGGGCACATGGAGTGGACCGCGCCCGACGGCAGCCTCAACAACGCCACCTTCGACGACCACCTCGACCGCACCGCCGCCTCGCAGCGGCTGCGCACGGCGCTCTCGCCGGACGGCGAGTGGCTGCCCGCGGTGCTGGCCCAGGCCCACGACCGGCTCGCCGAGATCCGCGAGCAGCAGCCCGACGCCGGCGGCCTGGTGATCGCCATGGACGTCGACCACGCCAAGGCGATCGCGCGGCTGCTGCGCCGCCACGGCGTCGAGGCGGTGGTCGCCACCTCCGACGACCCGCTGGCCAGCGAGCGCATCACCGAGTTCGCCGAGAGCGACGAGCCCTGGATCGTCGCGGTACGAATGGTCTCCGAGGGCGTCGACATCCCACGACTGCGCGTGGGCGTGTACGCGACCAACACGGTCACGGAGCTGTTCTTCCGCCAGGCGGTGGGGCGGCTCGTGCGCTGGCACGGCCGCCTGCGCCGCCAGAAGGCGTTCTTCTTCATCCCCGACGACGTCCGGCTGCGCACCTTCGCCACGCAGCTGGCCGAGCAGCGCACCCACAGCCTCAAGCGCCGTGAGACCGACGGGGAGCAGCCCCCGGTCGAGCTCGACCAGGTCGAGGTCGGCGAGGAGGACCAGCTCTCGCTGTTCCAGGCGATCTCGGCGACCCCCATGGAGGATGCGGCCGACCCCGAGAGCATCTTCGACGACGCCCACCCCGAGGACCTCATCCACGAGCCCCGTGCGGAGGACCTCGAGCTCGAGATCGAGCTGGCCCCGCCCCCGCCCCTGGCCGCCGTCGGCGGCGACACCACCACGATCACGGTCAGCCGCACGCAGCGCAAGCGCGAGCTGCGCCAGGCCAACGCCGACCGGGTGCAGATGCTGGTGCATCTCACCGGGCTCGACCACAAGGTGGTCAACGCCCGCCTCAACGAGGAGGCCGGCGTCGGCCGGATCGCCGATGCCACCGTCAGCGACCTCGAGCGCCGCCTGGCCCGCGCCGACCGGTGGATCGACCGCATCTGACGCCGACCCCGCAAGCTGCGAGGACCAGGTGCGCAGCCCCGAGCAGCCCACGTCGCAGCTGCGCGTGCGTGGCCGGGGGTCGGGGCGCCTGGCATGCTGCGGCGGCCGTCGACGGGGACCACCATGGCGCAGCTCGAGGCGATCACCGGCTACGTGATCGCCGACGAGCACGGGGTGGATCCCCGCGCCCTCGCCGAGGTGCTCCCGCCGCGGGGGCAGGTGACGGCCGCGGGGCTGCAGCGATCGCGCGACCGCCTGCGGCAGCTCCTCGACGACGGCCACTACGCGCCCCTCGACGGACCGTGCCTGCTGATCGTCGAGCTCGACGACGGGCGGCACCGCGCCACCAGCGTCGTGGGTGACCTGCCCGCGAGCGCCTTCGAGGACGGCAGCGTGCTCCCGCACGAGCGCGTGGGCGAGGAGCGGGTCGCCACGCTGCGCCGTCACCTCGAGGTCGTGGGGGCGGTCTCGACGCCCGTGAGCATCGCCCACCGCGACGCGCCGGGGCTGGCGGACCTGATCGCCGAGGAGACCGCATCGCCGCCCCGCGCCCGGGTCCGCGGGGCGCAGGGCACGGTCAGCGTGTGGGCGGTCTGCGCGCCGGCGTCGTGCATGCGGTTGGCCGCCGCGGTCTCGGCGACCGACGGCT
>SKLC01000412.1 GCA_007123425.1 Nitriliruptoraceae bacterium | reverse complement strand
GGCCCGGGGCGATGCGCACCTGCTCGACGGCGCCCCGACGAGCGAGGGCCTGCCCACGCTGCACCGCACGCGAGTGCGCCGGCCCGAGCTCGTCGAGCGCGGCCAGCCACCGCTGGCTCCACCAGGGCCGACCGGTGGCGCTGGCTGTGGTGCCGCCCGTGCTCGTCATGCGCGTCCCCCGGGCAACGGCGTGAGCACGGGCCGCGACGGCGCGGGCGCGGGCGCGTCGTCGTCCTCCTCGTCGGAGAGATCGTCGGTGGACAGCGCGACCAGGTCGCGCAGCTCCTCGTCGTCCAGCTCGGTGATCCAGGTCTCGCCCGACGAGACGACCGTCTCGGCGAGCAGGCGCTTGCGGTCCAGCAGCTGCGAGATGCGCTCCTCGATCGTCCCGGCCGTCATCAGCGTGTGCACCGTGACCGCGCGGTGCTGGCCGATGCGGTGGGCGCGGTCGGTGGCCTGGTCCTCGACGGCCGGGTTCCACCACCGGTCGTAGTGCATGACGTGGGTGGCGCGGGTCAGGTTGAGGCCGGTGCCTCCCGCGCGCAGCGACACGAGCAGGATCGGGGGCGCGTCGTCGGCCTCCTGGAAGCGGGCGACCATCGCGTCGCGGGACGCCATGGGCACGCCCCCGTGCAGGAAGGGCACCTCGGGCAGCCCCAGCTCGGCGCCGAGGTGGGTGGCGAGCCGGTGCCCCATCTCGCGGAACTGGGTGAAGACCAGCGCACGGTCGCCGGAGTCGACGACCTCCCCCAGGATCTCGGTGGCGCGCGCGAGCTTGCCCGAGCGTCCCACGAGTCGGCCCTCGTCCCCGAGGTACTGCGAGGGGTGGTTGCAGATCTGCTTGAGCGCGGTGAGCAGCGCCAGGATGCGCCCGCGCCGCTCGAAGGCGCCGCGGCCCAGCCCCTGGCCGGAGAAGGCCTCGTCGATCGCCGCCTGGTAGAGCGCCGCCTGCTCCCGGGTGAGCGAGCACGCGACCTCGATCTCCTGCTTGGGCGGCAGATCCACCGAGACCTCGGGGTCGGACTTCAGCCGGCGGAGGACGAACGGCGCCACCAGCCGACGCAGACGCGTGGCCGCGACCTCCTCGTGCCAGCGCTCGATGGGCGCGGCGAAGCGCTCGTTGAAGGCCCGCTGCGAGCCCAGCAGGCCGGGGTTGGTCACGTCCACGATCGCCCACAGCTCGGAGAGGCGGTTCTCGATCGGCGTGCCCGTCATCGCGATGCGGCTGCGGGCCGGGAGCGAGCGCGCCGCCTGCGCGCCCTTCGACGAGGGGTTCTTGATCTGCTGCGCCTCGTCGAACACCACGACGTCCCAGTCGATGTCCTCGAGCATGCCGATGTCACGCCGCAGCAGCGCATAGCTGGTCACGGTGACGTGTCCGGGCTTGAAGGCGCGCCGGCTCGCGGGCCGGTCGGGGCCGTGGTGGCGCACGACGGGCAGGCCGGGCGCGAAGCGGGCGATCTCGCGCTCCCAGTTGCCCACCACCGAGGTCGGGCACACCACCAGATGCGGCCGGTCCTGCACCCTGGAGGTCAGCAGCGCGATCGCCATGAGCGTCTTGCCCAGGCCCATCTGGTCGGCGAGCACGCCGCCCATGCCCAGCTCCGTGAGCCGCTGCAGCCACGCGACGCCGCGCTGCTGGTAGGCGCGCAGCTCGCCCTCTATGCCCACGATCTCGGCGTCCCCGGGCGCCTCGGCGTCGCGCAGGCGCTCGATGACCTCGCCGAAGGAGCCGTCGGCGACCGTCTCCACCCAGCCCAGGTCGTCGACGTGGTGCTGCCCGGACAGGGCCGCCGCCAGTGCCTCGGTGAGCTCGAGGCTGGCGCGGTCGCCGGCGAGCTCGGCGATCCGGTCCACCTCCTCGTGGTCGACCCTGACCCAGGTCCCGCGCCACCGGACCAGGGGCTGCTTGGTGGCGACGATCTCGGCGAACTCGTCCTGGCTGATGGGCTCGTCGCCCAGGGCGATCTCGTACCGCAGGTCGGTGATCGACGAGAGGCCCAGGGGTCCCTCGCCGCCGACGCGGGGCGCCGCGGGCGTGGTCTGGCCCACGCGCACGCGCAACCGGAGCCGCTGACCGGAGGACTCACGCAGCTCGGGGGGCACCCGCACGTCGATGCCGGCCGCCGCGAGCGCCTCGGCACCCTCGCCCAGCAGGTCGGCCACCTCCTCGGGATCCAGCTCGAGGCCCACCGGCCGGGACTCCGAGAGGCTGCGATCCAGCGGCGGGAAGAGCCGGGCAGCCCGGGCCAGCCCCCGGACCAGCAGCTCCTCGGGGGTGGTGACCGGGTGGCCCGCGAGCTCGATGGGCGCACCGCCGCGACGCCAGACCTGCGCCGCCTCCACCTCGGTGGGCGCGTCCGCGGGCGCATCGGCCGGGTCGGCGGCCTGCAGCAGGTAGGTCAGGTACCAGCCCTCTGGCGGCGCGTCGTCCCGGGCGCATCGGCCGGGTCGGCGGCCTGCAGCAGGTAGGTCAGGTACCAGCCCTCTGGCGGCGCGTCGTCC
>SKLC01000093.1 GCA_007123425.1 Nitriliruptoraceae bacterium | reverse complement strand
GTGGGCCACCGCGGCCGCGCCGTCGCGGAAGCCCAGCGCCACGAGCCGCTCCACCGCCGCGTCCTGGCCCAGTGCCGGCCCCTCCCCCACGGGCGCGACCATCCCGGCGTCCCCGGCGGGCACGGTGGCGTGCGCCTCGAGCAGCGGCCGGTAGAAGAGCTTGGCGTGCAGCTCCCGCACCCGTGCCTGCACCCGGGCGAGGTCGCGCAGGAAGGCGCTGCGTGCGGGGGCGTCGTCCCCGGCCCGGTAGCCCAGGGATCGCGCGAGCCACTCCTGGCGGTCGGGCTGGTCGGGGATGGTGTGGGTCCGTCGCTCGTGGGCGAGCTGCAGGCGGTGCTCGACCGCGCGCAGCATCCGGTAGGCGTCGGCGAACTCGGCGGCGTCGTCCTCGGCGACGTAGCCCCCGCGCACGAGGGCTCGCAGCGTGTCCAGGGTGCCCGTCTCGCGCAGGCTGACGTCCCCCCGGCCATGGACGAGCTGCAGCAGCTGGACCGCGAACTCGATGTCGCGGATCCCACCGGGGCCGAGCTTGACCTGGCGCTCGCCGTGTCGCACGACCTCCGGCTTGCGCTCGATGCGCGACTTCATCTGACGGATCTCGCCGACGACGTCGGCGTCCAGGCGCTCGGGCCACACGAAGGGCTCGGCCTCGTCGAGCAGCCGCTGCCCGAGCTCGAGGTCACCCGCGACCGGCCGTGCCTTGAGCAGCGCCTGGAACTCCCAGGTCTTGGCCCAGCGCTGCCAGTAGGCGACGTAGGACGACACGGATCGGGACAGCGCCCCGTGGCGGCCCTCGGGCCGCAGCGTGGGATCGACCTCGTAGGCGCGGCCCATGGTCGTGGAGGCGTTGAGCAGCTCCAGCACCCGCCCGAGCACGGCGCGCGCCTCGCTGGCGGCCTGCTGCTCGTCGGCCTCGCCCACGGGCTCGTGGACGAACATCACGTCGACGTCGGAGACGTAGTTGAGCTCGCGGCCGCCCAGCTTGCCCATGCCGATCACCGCGATGCGGGCCGTCGGCGCGGCACCGGCCACCTGCGACTGCACGGCCCGCAGCGTGCCGGTGAGCACGCCCTGGGCCAGCGCAGCCAGCTCGCGGCAGACCTCGTCGACGTCGGTGACGGCGGTGAGGTCGCGTGCGGCCACGTCGGCCGTGGCGCGGCGACGGATGCCCGCGACGGCCGCGGCCTGCTCGTCGGGCCCCTCGTGCTGGGCGACGGCGGCGGCGACCTGGTCGCCGATCGACTCGACCTCCACGACGTCGAGGGTACGCAGGGCCCCCACCGCGTCCGCGTGACGGGCCAGCAGGTCCCCCAGCGGCCGGGAGACGCCGGCGAGGGTCACGACCCGGGCCAGCCAGGCGGCGTCGTCGCGCACCTGCGCGAACAGCTCGGGCTGCGCGATCGCCAGGTCGGTCACGGCCAGCAGGGCGTCCTGGGGCTCCGCCGCCTCGGAGAGCAGCGCCAGCAGGTCGGCATCCGCCCGGCCCTGCTCGTCGACGAGCCCCGAGTCGCGCAACCGGGGCAGCGCGTGCTCGGCGTCGAGCCCGGCCGCGGCCAGGCGGGCCCGCACCGAGACCTGGCGGCCGGCCACCTGAAGCTCCTCCCTACAGCAGCGGTAGGTAGCGTTCGAGCTCGAACTGGGTGACGTGGGCGGCGTACTCGTCCCACTCCTGGCGCTTGTTGGCCAGGAAGTAGGCGAACAGGTGCTCGCCCAGCGTCTCGGCGACCAGCTCGGACTCCTCCATCAGCCGCAGCGCCTCGCCGAGGCTCGACGGCAGCCGCTCGATGCCCGAGGCCGCCCGCTCGACCGGCGAGAGCTCGAAGGTGTTGTCCTCGGCCTCCTCGGGCAGCTCGTAGTCCTCCTCGATGCCCTTCAGCCCTGCCGAGAGGATCAGCGCGAAGGCGAGGTAGGGGTTGCAGGACGGGTCGGGCGCGCGGTACTCGATCCGGCTGGAGGCGCCCTTGCGCGGCTTGTAGAGCGGCACGCGGATGAGCGCGCTGCGGTTGGAGTGGCCCCAGGAGATGTAGACCGGCGCCTCCCCGGTGGGCAGCGGCCCGTGCAGGCGGGCCGTGAGCCGCTTGTAGGAGTTGACCCACTGGTTGGTCACCGCGGTGATCTCACGGGCGTGGCGCAGCAGGCCCGCGGTGAACTTCTTCGCGATCGGCGAGAGGTGGTAGCGGTCGGCGGGGTCGTGGAAGGCGTTGGTGTCCCCCTCGAACAGCGAGAGGTGCAGGTGCATCGCGTTGCCCCACTGGCCCTCCAGGGGCTTGGGCATGAAGGTCGCGTAGACCCCGCGGTGCAGCGCGGTCTCCTTGACCACCAGCCGGAAGGTCATGACGTTGTCGGCCATCGTGAGCGCATCCGCGTAGCGCAGGTCGATCTCGTGCTGGCTGGGCGCGACCTCGTGGTGGCTGTACTCGACGCTGATGCCCATCCGCTCGAGCATGTTGATCGCCTGCCGGCGGAAGTCCTGCTGCACGTCGAGCGGCGTCATGTCGAAGTACGAGCCGTTGTCCAGCGGCGTGGCCTCGTCCGCGCTCTCGAAGAGGAAGAACTCCATCTCCGGGTGCACGTAGAAGGTGAAGCCCATGTCCGCGGCGCGCTCGAGCGTGCGCTTGAGCACCTGCCGGGGGTCGGCGGCGAAGGGCTGGCCGTCCGGGGTCACGATGTCGCAGAACATCCGTGCGACGCCCTGCGACTCGGGCCGCCATGGCAGGATCTGGAAGGTCGCGGCGTCCGGGACGGCGAGCATGTCCGCCTCCTGGACCCGAGCGAAGCCGTCGATGGCCGACCCGTCGAAGCCGATGCCCTCCTCGAAGGCGTTCTCGAGCTCCGAGGCGGTGATCGCGACGCTCTTGAGCAGTCCCAGCACGTCGGTGAACCACAGCCGGATGAAGCGGATGTCGCGCTCCTCGACCGTCCTGAGGACGTACTCCTGCTGCTTGTCCATCGGACTCTCCGCGGTCGTGGCGGCGCCTGGCGCCCGGGCTCGTGGGCAGCGTAGTCACACGGGGACGGGGCGAGGCCGGCCCCCGGCCGGCCTCGCCCCGTGGGCATGGGAGGTGTCCCCTACTCCTCCTGCGCGCCGACCGACGGTCGCCGCGCGGGCCGTGCCCCGCTGTCGGTGGCCGCGGCACCCGCACCGAAGACCAGCTCCGGGTAGCCCGGCACGCCGTGCTCGTGCAGGTCGAGGCCCTCGACCTCCCACTCGCGCTCGGCACGCAGCTGGCCGATGGCCTTGAGCACACCGAAGAGGATCGCCGAGGTGACCCCGACCCAGGCGACCACGGCCAGCACCGACACGGCCTGGATGCCCAGCAGGGCCGCGCCGCCGCCCGTCAGCAGCCCGTCGTCGACGTGGAAGAGGCCCACCCACAGGGTTCCGAGGATGCCGCAGGTGCCGTGCACCGAGATGGCGCCCACCGGGTCGTCGATGCGGATCGAATCGAAGAACGCGACCGAGACGGTGACCACCAGGCCCGCGACCAGCCCCACGAGCAGCGCGGCGCCGGCGCTCACGACGTCGGCACCGGCGGTGATCCCGACCAGGCCGGCGAGGATGCCGTTGCCGATCATGGCGACGTCGTACTTGCCGTTCTTCAGGCGGGTCAGCATGGCCGCGGTCACGGCACCGCCCGAGGCGGCCAGAGCGGTGGTGACCAGCACGCTGGCGATCTCCTGCCCGTCCAGCGCGAGCACCGAGCCGCCGTTGAACCCGAACCAGCCGAAGAAGAGCAACAGCACGCCCAGGCCCGCCAGCGGCATCGAGTGGCCCGGGATCGCGCGCGGCTTACCGGTCGTCGCGTCGAACTTGCCGATGCGGGCGCCCAGCACCGCGGCACCCACGAGCGCCGCGACGCCACCCGTGAGGTGGACGATGGTGGATCCGGCGAAGTCGACGAACCCGAGCTGGTCGAGGAAGCCCCCGCCCCAGGTCCAGGCCCCCACCACCGGGTAGATCAGCGCGGTCATCACGATCGCGACCGCGATGTAGGCGCCGAACTTCATGCGCTCGGCCACAGCTCCGGAGACGATCGTGGCCGCGGTGGCGGCGAACATCGCCTGGAACGCGAAGTCGATCTCGAGCAGCGCGTCCGGCTCGTAGTCCCCTCCGAGGAGGAAGAACATGTCCGTACCGACGAAGCTGGCCACCTGCGAGCCGTACATCAGGCCCCACCCGATGGCGTAGTAGGTGATGATGCCCAGGGTGATGGTCATCAGGTTCTTGCCGATGATGTTCGCGGCGTTCTTCTGCCGCGTCATGCCGGCCTCGAGCATCGCGAAGCCGGCGTGCATGATGAACACGAGCACGGTGGCGACCATCAGGAACAGCACGAGCGCATTGAGCTCGAGCGCCTCGAGGGTGAGCCCCTCCTCCTGTGCGTACGCGGGGGCGGCTGCCAGCATCAGGGCGCCGGTCAACAGCCCCACCTTCGCAAGACGTTGCACCTGGATCCTCCGTTGGTAGGTGTCGGGACCTGCGGAACCGGCGGTGCCGGTCGCTACGGTGAGGCGGACGCTACGGAGGGGCCGTTTCGCCGCCGTGCCCTGCGTATTGCGGTCGTGTTTCGTCTTGCTGCGCGGCGAGGAAGGGCTTCGAACCCATGCTCCGGATCGCTCTCGGCCAGGTCGACACCCGCGTCGGGGACATCGACGGCAACGTCGACCGGCTGCTGGCCGCCTGGCACGGGGCCGCGGACCAGGGAGCGGATCTGGTGGTCTTCACCGAGCTCGCGGTGACCGGCTACCCGCCCGAGGACCTGCTGCTCAAGCCCGAGTTCGTGCGCGCCAACCTCCAGGCGCTGGAACGCCTCGCCGCGCAGGGGCCCTCGGGCACCGCGGCCATCGTCGGCCACGTCGGATGGCGGGACGAGGACGAGGTCGACGCCACCGACGCGCTGCACTGGGACGTCGCGCTGGCCTCACGGGACCTGCGCAACTCCGCCTCGGTGCTCGCCGACGGACGGTGCGTGGCCACCTACGACAAGGAGCGGCTGCCCAACTACGGCGTCTTCGACGAGGCGCGCTACTTCACCCCGGGCGAGGGCCCCTGCGTCGTGCGCGTCGCCGGCGTCCCCGTGGGCATCGTGGTCTGCGAGGACTTCTGGATCGAGCGCGGCCCCGTCGCCGAGGCCGTCGACGCCGGGGCCCGCGTGCTGGTCGACCTCAACGCCTCCCCGTACCACCGTGGCAAGCGCGCCGACCGCGAGCGCTGGGTGCAGCGCCACGCCGTCGACCACGGTCTGTGGGTCGCCTACGTCAACGTGGTCGGCGGTCAGGACGAGGTGGTCTTCGACGGCGACTCGATGCTCGCGGACCCCACCGGGCAGGTCGTCGCCCGCGGCGCGCAGTTCGAGACCGACCTCGTGGTCGCCGACCTCGACGTCGAGGCCGCTGCCGCGCCGGGTGTGGTGGGCGAGGCCCCCGGGGCCGGTGCCGACCGGCCGGCGCTCGACGGCCCGCCCGCCGTGTCCCGCCTCGACGGGCCCGCCGAGGTGTATGCGGCGCTGGTGCGCGCGACCCGCGACTACTGCACCCACAACGGCTTCGACGAGGCGCTCATCGGCCTCTCCGGCGGGATCGACTCGGCGCTCACCCTCGCGGTCGCCGTCGACGCGCTCGGCCCGGAGCGCGTGACCACCGTGGCGATGCCCTCCGCCTGGTCCACCGACCACGCCGAGACCGACGCGAAGGCGCAGGCGGACGCCATGGGCGTCGACCATCTCGTGCTGCCCATCGCCGACCCGCTCCAGGCCGTCAGCGAGGTCCTCGGGGACCTGGTCGCCACCGACTGGAACGCCGGCGCGGGCGTGGCCTACGAGAACCTCCAGTCCCGGCTGCGGGGGCTGTACCTGATGGCGCTGTCCAACGAGCGCGGCTCGATCGTGCTGACCACCGGCAACAAGTCCGAGTACGCCGTGGGCTACGCCACCCTCTACGGGGACATGGCCGGGGGGTTCGCGCCGCTGAAGGACGTGCCCAAGACCCTGGTCTACGAGCTCTCCCGCTGGCGCAACCGCGACGGCGAGGTCATCCCGACCTCGGTGATCGACAAGCCCCCGTCCGCGGAGCTGCGGCCCGACCAGAAGGACGAGGACAGCCTGCCGCCCTACGAGGTCCTCGACGACATCATCGCCGCCTACGTCGAAGCGGACGAGAGCATCGAGGAGATCGTCGCCCGCGGCCACGACGAGCACACCGTGCGGCAGATGCTGCGCAAGATCGACGCCGCCGAGTTCAAGCGGCGCCAGGCCGCCCCGGGGCCCAAGATCACCGAGCGGGCCTTCGGCCGCGACCGTCGCGTGCCGATCACGAACCTGTGGCGCGGGTGATGCCCGACGTGCCGGCACCCCAGCTGCGGGAGACGGCCGACGTGTGGTTCGACACCGGCCGCGATCCGGTGGTGGCATGGGACGACGCGCGACGCAGCTTCGACCTGGTGGACCCCGGGGAGCCGACCCACCGCCTGCCGCTGCTGCGGACGACGGCGCCCGTGGCGGATGCGCACCGGGTGGCGCGGGTGCTGGCCGAGGGCCTGGCGGCGTGCGACTTCCCGCCCACGGGCGAGAGCGCCGACCCCGACCACGTCGCCCGGGCCCTGCGGGCCGCCGGGATCGACCCGGCCGCGCTGTGAGCTCGAGCATCCGGCGCCCGGATGTGATCGACTCGCACCCCGCGCCCGCTGCCCCGAGGAGCACCCCATGGCACGCACCTCCGGCGAGGAGTCGCTGGTCGTCGCCGGGCTCACCGAGGCCCTGCCCGTCACCGACGCCGCCACGACCTCGCGCACCCTCGTCGACAACGAGCACGTGCGCGTCGTCGCCTTCGCCTTCGACGCCGGCGAGCAGCTCACGGAGCACACCGCCGCCCCGCCCGTGGTCGTGCAGCTGCTGACCGGGTCGATGCGCTTCGAGGTCGCCGGGGAGACCCACCACCTCGCCGCCGGGGACTGCGTCTACCTCGCGCCGCGCGAGCCCCACTCCCTCGAAGCGCTCGAGCCCTCGCTCATGAGCCTGGTCATGGCGCGCCAGGGCGGCTGAGCAGACCCCGCCACGCGCGACGGTCGCACGCCGACCGGTGTCAGGCGGGCACCAGCACCGCCACCACGAAGCCGGCCTGCTCGTGGAAGGCGTGCAGGCTCCACGTCGACAGCAGCAGGTCGGCCGCGAGCCCCGCGTCCTGTGCGTCGGCGAGCAGCTGCTCCACCGTGTAGCCGCGGTCGAGGCCGAAGCCGAGCACCGCGCGCCCCTCGGGGTGCAGGTGCCGGCGCATGCGTTCGAGGACCGCTCCACGGGTGCTCGGCGCCAGGAACGTCATCACGTTGCCGGCGCACACGATCGCGTCGAAGTCGGCGTCGATCCCCCGTGCCGGGAGGTCCAGCGTCGCGAGGTCGTCGACCAGCCACAGCGGACCGGGGTGGTCCTGCTCCGCGGCGGCGATCAGCTCCGGGTCGAGGTCGACGCCCACCACCGCGTGGCCCCGGTGCCACAGGGCGGCGCCCACGCGCCCGGGTCCGCAGCCGGCGTCGAGGATGCGGGCGCCGCGATCCACCATCGCGTCGATCATCCGCGCCTCGCCGTCGAGGTCGCGGCCCTCGGCTGCCATGGTCCGGAAGCGCTCGATGTACCACTCGGAGTGCCCCGGCTTGTCGCGAAGCAGCCGCAGCCACTCGTTCTCGTCGGGGTCGGCGGCGTCGCTGCGCTCGGGCATCGGGGCTCCTGGCCGGGGACGTCACGCGCCCGCCGCGTCCCGTCGCCGACCGACGGGGCATCGCAGGCAGGCGCCGGGAAGGGTAGGCCCCGTGCACGCGCCCCCGCCGGCCCGCCCGGCGCGGCGGGGATCGCTCGCCCCGTGCCGGGGCTCAGTCGTCCCCGGGGACCACGGGCGCCCGCGGGGGGAGGTCGTCGAGATCCTCCACCTCCTCGACCACCAGGCCGCGAGAGGGTCGCAGCGCACGGCGGGCGCGGCGCTGCGTGCGCCGGGTGGTGACGTGGATGCCGACGGCCACCCCGCCGGGCAGCAGGGGCGCGAAGGTGCGCTCCCAGGAGGAGGCCATGGTGGGGGTGGCCAGCAGGGCCACGAGCACGCCGATGCCGGCGCCCAGCGTGGCACCACCAGCGGCACCCGCCAGCAGCGCGGGCCAGGGCTGGCCGCCCACCGCGACCGCCAGCAGCAGCAGCCCGAACGCGGCCCCGGGGAGCACGCCCAGCAGCACGCCGCGGACGATGCGCCCGCCCAGCGCCAGCGACGAGCCGAGATCGGTCTGCCGGTCGCCGTGCCGCCCCGGGGACCGCGCCTCCACGGGTCCCAGCAGGACGATCGAGCCACCGTCCACCCCCGCCCGGGACAGGCGCTCGATGGTGCGCCGCGCGGCCCGCCCGTCCGAGTGCAGCACGACCAGGTCCGGATGGCCCTCTCGGCGTCCCATGCCACCTCCTCGCGGGCGTCCCTGCGCCGCCAGGATGCCCCATCGCAGGCGTTCGTGACCCGACCGATCGACTCGGGCACACTGTGGGCGTCACCACAACGACGAGCCGCTGGACCCAGGCGGGCCGTGCCGGACACGCCGGGCGAGCCCAGGGCCGGCAGGAGGAGTCCCCCGGTGTCCGTTCACAAGCCCGACGACGGCGAGGCCTCGTCCCGCCGATCCGACAGCCGCGCGGTGGACCGCCGGCCGGTCACCATCCACGACCTGCGCGCCGCTAAGGAGCGCGGCGAGCGCTTCACGATGCTCACCGCCTACGACCACGGCTCGGCCGCGCTCCTCGACGAGCTGGGGGTCCCGGTGATCCTGGTCGGCGACAGCCTGGGCATGGTCGTGCTCGGCTACGACTCCACGGTCCCGGTCACCCTCGACGAGATGCTCCACCACACCCGGGCGGTCGCCCGGGGCGCGCCCCACAGCCTGGTGGTCGGCGACCTGCCGTTCGGCACCTACCAGGACGGGCCGTCGCAGGCACTGGCCTCGGCGACCCGGATGATGAAGGAGGCCCGGGCCAACGCGGTCAAGATCGAGGGGGGCGGCCCGATGGTCGAGGTCACCGCCCACCTCGTGCGCGCGGGCATCCCGGTGATGGCCCATCTCGGGCTCACCCCGCAGTCGGTGCACCAGTTCGGCGGCTTCAAGGTGCAGGGGCGCGAGGCGACGGCGGCGGACCAGCTGGTGGAGGACGCGCTGGCGCTGCAGGACGCGGGGGCCTTCTCCCTGGTGCTCGAGGCCGTCCCCACCGACCTCGGCACGCGCGTCACCGAGGCCCTCGAGATCCCCACGATCGGCATCGGGGCGGGGCCCGGGACCGACGGCCAGGTGCTGGTCTGGCACGACGTGCTGGGCCTGAGCACCGGGCGCCTGCCGCGCTTCGTCAAGCAGTACGCCGACCTGCGCGCCGACATCGCCGGGGCGGTCAAGGCCTTCCAGGCCGAGGTCGCCGATGGTGAGTACCCGGGTCCGGAGCACGCCTACTAGACCGAGGAGCGTCCCCTCCCCGCGCGCCGACCGGCCGCGCGGGGAGGGAGCTCATCCTCCGCCCACCCGGCCACCGGCCGCGTCCCTGACGAGCGCGACCAGCCGGGGATGGGCCTTGAGCGCACGCGGGCCCCACCAGGTCAGGCCCGACCCGTCGATGAGGTGGACCGGGGCCGCGAGCTGCGCGAACGCGGCGCGGTCCTGCTCGCCGAACGGGTAGGGCTCGTCGGGCAAGAGGACCAGGCTGACGCCCGCCGCCGCGGCCTCGGCCAGCTCCACGCGCGGGTAGCGGCCCGCCGGGTCTGCGGGCCAGACCTGCGCGCCCGCCCGGGCGAGCAG
>SKLC01000253.1 GCA_007123425.1 Nitriliruptoraceae bacterium | reverse complement strand
CTTGCCGCCCGCGCCGCCGCCGACCACCTGGGCCGCGGGGTGCAGGATCGGGCGCGCCTCGACGCCGGCGTCAGCGAGGTCGTCGCTGACCGCGGCCACCAGCTGGGCCTTGCCGTCGTCGGTAGCGGTGCCGACCACCACGACCGCGCGCTCGCGCAGGGCACCGCGGATCTCGGTGGCCAGCCGGCGCAGGTCGTCCATCGCCAGCCCGTCGGCGCGGTGGACCACCACGGCCAGGCCGTCGGTGCGCTCGGCCTCGTCGGCGATGCGCGCCGCCTCCTTGGACAGGTCGGCGCTGCGGGCCCTGGCCAGCTCCTTCTCGGCGGCCTTGACCCGGTCGAGGAGCGCCTTGACCCGCTCGGCCGCCTGGTCGACCGGCGCGTCGACCATCCGGGCGATCTCCTCGGCCACCAGCCGCTCGTGGGCGGCGTGGCGGAAGGCGTCCGCGCCGGTCAGCGCCTCGATACGGCGGGTGTTGGAGCCGATCGACTCCTCGCGCACGAGCGTGATCGTGCCGATGCGCCCGCCGGAGGGGACGTGGGTGCCGCCGCACAGCTCCTTGGAGAAGTCGCCGATGGTGACCACCCGCACGACCTGGCCGTACTTCTCGTCGAAGTTGGCGATGGCGCCGGCGGCCTTGGCCTCGTCGAGCTCCATCACGTCGGTGTGCACGTGCGGGTCACCCAGCACGCGCGCGTTGATCTCGTCCTCGATCTCGGCCAGGCGCTGGCGGCTGATGGCCTCGAAGTGGGGGAAGTCGAAGCGCAGCCGACCGGGCTGCACCAGCGAGCCGGCCTGCTGGGCGTGGTCGCCCAGCACCTCGCGGATCGTGGCGTGCAGCACGTGGGTCGCGGAGTGGCTGCGGGCCGTGGCGACGCGGAACTCGGGGTCGACGGTGGCCTCCACCGGCTGGCCCTGGGAGACCTCGCCGGCCTCGACCCGGCAGCGGTGGACGATCAGGCCCTCCATGACCTCCTGGGTGTCGAGGACCCGCAGCCGCCCCGTCGGCGTCGACAGCACGCCCCGGTCGCCGACCTGCCCGCCGCCCTCGGCGTAGAACGGGGTCCGGGGCAGCACCACCTCGACCTCGTCGCCCTCCTCGGCGGCGCGCAGCAGCCCGCCCGGGGTCACGATCGCGCCCAGCTGGGCCTCGGCCTCCAGCGCGTCGTAGCCGACGAACTCGACGCCGCCGACCGCGCCGCCGGCCTCGCGGTAGAGGTCGGCGGAGATGCCGTCGCCGCCGCGCTTGACCGCGGCGCGGGCGCGCTCGCGCTGCTCGGTCATCAGCTCGTCGAAGCGGTCCCGGTCCAGCGAGAGCCCGGCCTCCTCGGCGATCTCGGCGGTGAGGTCCACCGGGAAGCCGTAGGTGTCGTGCAGCTCGAAGGCGACGTCGCCCGGGAAGGCCGCGCCCGCGTCCGAGCCGGCGACGACCTGCTCGACCCGCTCGAGGCCCGCGCGGATGCGGGCGCCGAAGTCGGACTCCTCGGCGCCCACCACGCGGGTGATCAGCTCCCGCTGGCGCTCGAGCTCCGGGTACAGCGCCCCCATCGTGGCGATGACGGTCTCGATCATCGGCACGAGCAGGCCGTCGTCGCGTCCGACGTCGAGGCCCAGCAGATGCCCGTGGCGCACCGCCCGGCGCAGCAGGCGCCGCAGCACGTAGCCGCGGCCCTCCTTGGCGGGCAGCACGCCGTCGGCGATCAGGAACGCGGCGGTGCGCGAGTGCTCGGCGATCACCCGCAGGCTGACGTCGTGCTCGTTCGTCTCGCCGTAGGTGCAGCCGGTCAGCGCCGCGGCGCGGTCGACCATGGGCCGCAGCACGTCGGTCTCGAAGACGTTGGCGACGTCCTGCTTCAGCACCGCCATGCGCTCCAGGCCCAGGCCGGTGTCCACGCTCTGCGCGTCGAGCTCCCGCAGCACGTTGCCGTCGTCGTCCTGCAGGTACTGCATGAACACGAGGTTGTAGTACTCGAGGTAGCGCTCGTCGTTGACCTCCGGGCCGCCCTGCTGGCCCCAGGCCTCGCCGCGGTCGTAGTGCAGCTCCGCGCAGGGCCCGCAGGGCCCGGCCGTGCCGGTGGACCAGAAGTTGTCGGAGGCGTCGGGCCGGGTCGCGCCCTCGGGCTTGCCGACCGCGACGATGCGCTCGGGCGGCACGTCGGTCTCGGAGAGCACCAGGTCGTAGGCGTCCTGGTCGTCCTCGTGGACGGTGAACCAGATCCGGGCCGGGTCGAGGCCGAAGTGGTCGACGGACAGCTCCCATGCCCAGCGGATCGCGTCGCGCTTGAAGTAGTCGCCGAAGGAGAAGTTGCCCAGCATCTCGAAGAACGTCAGGTGCCGGGTGGTGTGGCCCACGTTCTCGATGTCGTTGGTGCGGGCGCACTTCTGGTGGCTGGTCGCGCGCGGCGCCGGCGGGGCGGCGTCGCCCATGAAGTAGGGCTTGAACGGCAGCATGCCCGCGATCGTGAGCAGGACCGTGGGGTCCTGGGGGATCAGCGGCGCGGAGTCGAAGCGCCGGTG
>SKLC01000421.1 GCA_007123425.1 Nitriliruptoraceae bacterium | reverse complement strand
GCCCTGGAGGAGGCCACCGCGGCGGTCGCGGCCACCGACGCCGACCGCCTGGCCGGTCCGGTCGCCCGGGCGCGCGAGGAGTACCTCGAGCTGGCCGTGCCCGCCACCGAGCAGGCCGCCGTCGCGGCCGAGGCCGGCGAGGTCCTGCCGCGACTGCTGGGCAGCGAGCAGCCGCGCGACTACCTCGTGCTGGCGGCGTCGCTCTCCGAGCTGCGCTCCTCCGGGGGCCTGCCGGGATCGTGGTCGGTGCTGCGCGCCGACGGCGGCCACCTGCACGTCGACGACTTCCTCGACATCGACGTCCTGGGATCCCTCGACACCGATGTCGCGCCCCCGGTCGAGGAGCTCGGAGGGGTGCACGCCGCGCGGGGCGGGTTGCGCCACTGGCGCAACCTCAACCTCGCGGCGCACTTCCCGAGCGCCGGCGAGGTCGCCCTGCGGATGTGGGAGGAGCTCGGCCACGAGCCCCTCGACGGGGTGATCATGGTCGACACGGTGGCCTTCGATCGGCTCGCCCACCGGGCCGGCGCGCTCGATGTCCCGGGTGTCGGCCGCCTGCGCCCGGAGGAGGTGCTGCCCTTCGTGGCGCTGGAGGCCTACGCCGCCTTCGACGACCACGACGAGCGCAAGCAGGTGCTCGGCGGGGTGGCGACCGCGGCGTTCGCGACCGCCCTCGACGTCCTCGAGGACGACGACGTCGTCGCCACCGCGACGATGCTCCACGAGCTCACCCGCGAGGGCCACGTTCGTGTCTACTCCCGCGACGCCGAGGTGCAGCCGGGGCTCGAGCGGATCGGCGCCGCCGGGGCGCTGCCCACCGGGGAGGGTGAGCTCGCGGGCGTGCTGATCGACAACGTGGCTGCGAACAAGGTCGACGCGTTCACGCGCCGGCATCTCGAGCACCGGGTGGAGCTGCTGCCCGATGGCGCGACGCAGGCCACGATCGAGGTGGCCCTGCGCAACGAGGCCCCCCGCGAGGGCTATCCGCGCCACGTGCTGGGGCCCTGGACGCCGCACACCGAGGCCGGCGACAGCCTCTCGCTGGTGCGGTTCGTCTGCGGGCCGGGCTGTGAGCACCTGCCGGCCACCACGTCCGTGGCCGTCACGGACGCGGAGCAGGGCCTGCCGATGGCGGGGCTCTCGCTGCTGGTGCCCGCAGGCGGCGAGCGCAGCGTGCAGCACCGCACCCGCACGCCGGGCGCCTGGTGGTTCGAGGATGACGAGCTCGTGGTCGAGATCGCCCACCTTGTGCAGCCCACGCTGGAGCCGTCGTCGCTGCACGTCGTCGTGCAGGTGCCCGAGGGGTGGGTGCCCACCCACCTGCCCGGCGACGCTCACGTTGACGGCGACGAGATCGTGTGGCGCGGCGAGGCCTCCGGTCTCGTCCACCTGACAGTCCGCATGCGACCCGAAGAGGAATGACGACATGAATCTGCGAACCGACAGCGTCCGGATGCCTGCGCGCATCGTGGCCACCCTGGTGATCGGCCTGCTGCTGGCCCTGGCCGCGCTCCTGGGCGCGCCGGCGGCCACGGCCGGCGAGACCGACACGGCTGCGGCCGACGGCTATCCGCCGCCGGTCGAGCGTGAGGAGGTGGTGGAGGAGGACGTGGTGCTCGAGGAGGCCGAGGTGCGTGGCGTCACGCTCGAGCGCGAGCCTCCGGCCGTCGGTGCGCTGCCGGTCACGGGAGGGCAGCTGGCGTGGTTGCTGGCGCTGGGGGCAGCGCTCCTGGCCGTCGGCGGCCTCGCCGTGCGAGCGGCCCGCCGTCGCCCGGCTGCGGACAGGATCGGGCGAACGTGACCCTGCCCCGCGACCTCCAGCCTCACGCACCCACGGCAGTGCAGGTCAGCGTCATCCTGCCCGCGCGCGATTGCGCGGGCGTCGTCGGCGCGCAGCTTGCCGCACTGGCCCGGCAGCGCTACCGGGGGCCGTGGGAGCTCATCCTGGTCGACAACGGCTCCGGCGACCACACCCGGGACGTCTTCGAGCAGTGGGCGGCCCTGCGACCCCACGCGCGGGTCGTGACGGCGAGGGAGCGCCGCGGCGCCGGGTACGCCCGCAACGTGGGCAGCACCGTCGCCACCGGCGAGCTGCTGCTCTACTGCGATGCCGACGACGTGGTGGGAGACGACTGGGTCGGGGCGATGGCCCGCGCCGCCGACCGCGGGCCGCTGCTGGCGGGCAGCGATGTCGACACCGTCGAGGAGCTCCGGCCCGATGGCGTCCGCGGTGAGCGCCGATCCGTCTCGGCGCGGCTGCCCTACGCCAGGGGCGGCAACCTCGGCATCCACGCCTCGGTGCTGGCTCAGGTCGGAGGATGGGACGAAGCGTGGCTGCGGGGGCAGGACGTGGAGCTGTCCTGGCGCGTCCAGGCGCACGGTCACCCCTTGGTGCGTGTCGTCGATGCGCGGGTCTGGTATCGGCGCCACGACGGTCTGTGGCCGCTGCTGCGGCATCAGCATGCGTTCGGACGCCAGGCGCCGGCTCTCTACCTCCGCTTCGCCGACCACGGGGCGCCACCGTGGCGGCCCCGGCATGCGCTGGTGGACGTGGTTCGCGGCCTGCTTCGCGCCCCTGCGCTGCTCGGTCCCAGACAGCGTCGTCGCCGCTGGTTGCTCGGGGTCGCCGGCAGCCTGGGGCGCCTGCGTGGTGCCGTGGCGCTGGCACGGGTGTCCACGGGGGAGGCCGAGCCGTCAGCACGGCTGCCGCGGCACGTGGTCGAGCACCGCCCGGGCCCGGCGTCGACCGGGGTGCGGGGCGTGGCGCCCCCGCGCTCGTCGCCAGAGGCGAGAGGATGAGCATGCCACTGAGAGTGCTCGTGGCGATCGCGAACCACGGGACGAAGAACCAGTCGTACCTGACCCGTCTCCTGGACGCCTATCGCGCCATGGAGCACGAGGTCGACGTCGTGGTGCTCTCCGACGTCGACGAGGATCTCGGGCCCGACGTCGAGGTCCGTGTGGGCGCTCCGTCGGAGGACCCGCGGTCGCTGCCGTTCGCGCACCGAGAACTGTTCGCCGACCGGCTCGAGGACTACGACCTGTTCATCTACAGCGAGGACGACACGCTCGTCGAGCAGCGTCACGTCGATG
The DNA here is from genome assembly GCA_007123425.1 of Nitriliruptoraceae bacterium. GTDB lineage: Bacteria > Actinomycetota > Nitriliruptoria > Nitriliruptorales > Nitriliruptoraceae > SKLC01. Next base: position 6,735 of record SKLC01000421.1, on the reverse strand, counting down.
CGTTCGTGGAGTTGGACGCGCTCCTACCCGAGAACGAGATCCCAGGATTCCTGCGCTTCGAGGTCCACGCCGACGGCCGGCCTTCGTACTGCTCCATCCATTCCTTCTACCGCTGGAGGCCCGAATCCGTGGGGGTGCGCGGTGGGGAGGTGGTCGCGACCTACACCAACGACCACGCTGCCTGCTACATGCTCACCCGCGGGCAGCTGCGGCGGGCCATCGCCTCTGGAGGCTTCCTCGTCGAACCCCACCATGGCCCCTACGACATGCTCGTCTCGGCGGCCACGGACCCCTACACCCGCTGCGGCCTGCAGCGGCGCATCGTGGTGACCCGCATCGACGACGTGCTGCTCGCTCACCTCCCCAACGTCTACCTGGGTCGTCTCGGCGTGGACGAGGAGGAGCTTCGGACCCAGGTCGCCGCGCTGGTCGATATCGCCTACGGGCGACGCGGGCCCGGGCAACTACTGGACCTCGACACGGCGCTGGCCTCGGACGAGTGGGGGGTGCCGCAGCACGCCATCGCCGGTGATGATCTGCGGGCGCTGGTGGGACCCTCGCCGGGACGCACGCTGTCGATCGGCTGCGCCTCGGGGCGGCTCGAGCAGAGCCTTCGGCTCGACCTCGATCTCGTGACCGGGCTTCCCCTCGACGAGGTGGTCGGCGCCGTCGCAGCGAGTCGCGGCATCACGGTGCTGCCCCCCGACCTCGCGGCGCTCGATGACCTCGAGCCCGGCGCCTTCGATCTCGTGCTCGTCCACCAGGTGCTCCACCACGTGCCCGATCCGGTCGCGCTGCTGCGCCGGCTCCGACGGCTGCTGTCGGCCGGAGGACGGCTCGTGCTCAGCGTCCCCAACCTTCGCTACGAGCGCCTGCGGGCCCGCGCGGGACGCTCCACGCTCGACCTGCCTCGTCGGGGCTTCGAGGTCGACGGGGTCCACGCCACCACCCCCGCGACGGTGCGACGCTGGGCGCGCGCCGCCGGCCTCGAGCTCGCCGACGCGAGGCCCGAGCTCACAGCGGGCGTCCGCCGCCGGGCCGGCTTCCTCGAGGGCGTGACGCCCGGCTGGCTCGGGCACACCCTGCACGTGGAGCTGCGCCCGACCCCGCAGCGGCCGTCACCGCCGCGACGCCTGCCGGGCCTGGAGTCCCCGCGAAGGGAGGCAGACGCCGTGCCCTCGTCGAGGGGAGGCAAGGACGGGCGGGTCCTGTTGCTGTTGTTGGCGGTGGTCGCCGGCGCGCTCGCGGTCGGCGGGACGATGGTCCTGGCCCTGCAGCCCGTGGACGACCCTCCAGCGTCCGCCGACGGGCGCGCGGGGAACGGGTCCGGCGGACACGACACGGCCCCCCACGACCTGCAGATCCCCGGCCAGCACGTCGGCTCCGAGACCACGGGCCCCGACGCCGCCGCTGACGAGGTGCGGTTGCGGCCCTCGGGCTCGGTGACGAGCGAGCACGACGGCGAGGTCATCTCCGGGCTCGACGTCACCGGGGAGATCCGAATCGCGCACGACGACGTCGTGGTCGAGGACGTGCGGTTGCGCACCGGCGACGGGCCGTACGGCATCAGCTACGTCGCCGACTCCGGGGCCCACGGCGCCCGGGTGGAGCGCGTGGAGATCGACGGTGGCGGCAAACCCGAGCAGATCGGCGTCTTCCTCGACGACGTGCACCTGCGCGACTCGCGCATCCGAGGGGTCCGGGTGGGTGTGCAGGCCCGCAGTGGTGCACTCGTCGAGGGCAACCACATCCACGACCTGGCCGTCGGGGACGAGACCCACGGCACGGCCGTCAGCGTTCACGGCGGCCGTGGGGTGATCATCCGCGACAACCGCCTTGAGGGGTCGACCTCCGCGGCGCTGTCGCTGTATCCACGGCTGGCCCCGATCGAGGACGTGCTCGTCGAGGGCAATCTCTTCGACGGCGGCAGCTACTGCGTGTACGGCGGCGACGTGGACAAGGAGTACCGGGAGCGCAACCGCGACATCCGGTTCATCGGCAACGCGTTCGGCCGGTCGCTGCATGCGGACTGCGGCATCCACGGCCCCGTCGCGGCCTTCGATCCCACCCAGCCGGGAAACCGGTGGGAGGACAACGTGTGGGCCGACACCGGGGAGCAGATCCGATGAGCATCGTCGAGCAGTCCACGGCCTGCGAGCCCGGCGTGCGCCGCGACGTCGTCGTGGTCACCCTGGAAGCCTCCACCGTGGCCGAGACACCTGCGGCGCAGCGTGCCCAGATCGCGCTGCGGGGGGACGGGACCTCGCCGACCACGCGGCGGGTGTCACCCGGGGGGCGGCTGCTGCTGGTGGCCACCGGTGGGCTCCCGGCGACGGGGGGACAGCTCACGGTCGGCTCCGGTGCGGCCCCGACCGGGGCGCCCCGGGAGCGCCCCAGCCGCTCTGCGACGCCGCTGGCGCCGTGGGCGGAGGTCTCGATCTCCGGTGAGACCGCCCGGCTCGCCTGCGACGACGTGGGTCTCAAGCACCTCTACGTCACCCAGGGCCGCGGCTGGGCGGCCGCCTCCACCTCGGCGCTGGTGCTGGGGGCGATCGCGGGCGCAGAGCCGGACGCCGCCAGCTGGGCGGCGCAGGCGCTGCTGGGCTTCTCGGCTGGGACCCGCACCGTCGCTGCCGGGGTGGAGCGGGTGCCCGCCGGTCACGAGGCCCACCTCGGCGACGGTCGCGTCCGCCTGGTCGCTCGGTCCGGGACACCGGCGCGAGGACGGGCCGACGACGGGCCGCAGGTGCTTCGGGAGGTGGTCGGCGAGCTGCTCGAGGCGCACCCGAACCTGGGCCTCGAGCTGTCGGGGGGCCTCGACAGCCGGGTGCTGCTGGCCGCGCTCCCGCGTGCGCGCCGGCCGGGCCGCACGGCCATGACGATCGGGAGCGAGCATGACCCCGACGTCCGCGTCGCCGAGGACCTGGCGCGGCGTCAGGGGCTGGACCACCATGTGCTCCCACCTCCGGACGCCTCCGGCCTGGAGCCGAGCGCGGCCCTCGCTGCAGCGCTCGCCTCGGGACGCCGGCGGGAGCACGCCGGCGACGCCCTGGCCGCCTGGGTGCTGGACGACGTCGAGTCCCGGGCACCGTCGGGACCACGCCTGACCGGGGTGAACGGAGAGTTCGCCCGCGGCTTCTACTACCCGGCCACGCCGCGACACGGTCCGGTCACCGGCAGGCGGGTGGCGCGCCTGGCCCGGTGGCGCATGTTCACCAACCACCGCGCCGCCGGATGGCTCTTCGACGAGAGCTGGCTCGCATCGCAGCAGCGCGCGCTCATGGAGCAGATCACGTGCAGGCTCGGCGAGTCCGGGCTGCCGTGGCGTCCGGCGACCGACGAGTACTACCTGCGCGAGCGCATCCCGAACTGGGCGGGCCCGGGCTACTCCCACGCCGCCACGCAACGGCTGGTGGTCGCTCCCTTCACCTCTCCGGCGTTCCTCGCGTGGGCGCGGGCCACGCCGCCGCATCGACGCGCCGAGTCGCAGGCCCTGGCGACGCTGCTCGCCTCCCTCGACCCCGAGCTGGCCGCGCTGCCGCTCGCCGACGGCACGACGCCGGTGGAGCTGGCCCGCGGGACAGCCACGGCCCGATCGGTGCGGGTCGGTCGCCGACTGGCCGCCAAGGCTCGCCAGCGACTGCGTGACGAGCGGCGGTCGCCGACCGGTGCGGCCACCCTGGTGCCGTCGGTGTGCCGGGCGCTGCGCGATGACGCGGTGCTCGCCGAGCTGGCCGAGGTGGACTTCCTGACCGCAGAGGGCCTCGAGCGCTTCGCCGCGGGTGAGGTGCCGGTCGATCAGCCCACGGTGAGCTTCCTCGTCAACCTGCTCGGAACGCGGCGTCACCTCGCTGCGACGAGCACCACCCCGCAGCCGCTCGAACGGGCCGGGGGCCGCGCCGACGAGGAGCGCACGCGATGACACGGGCCCTGCTGGATCGGACTGGCGTCTGCCTCTTCGGTGCGCCGCTGGACACCGGCAACCTCGGCGTCAGCGCACTCGGCCTGGCGACCCTGCACGCCGTGCTGCGGCGACACCCGCACTCGGCGATGACCCTCTTCGACAACGGGCGCGGGCTGCGCTGCTCGACCCTCGAGGTCGACGGGAGGTCGGCGCACGTGTGGCACCGGGGTGCCTGGATCTCCCGCCGGGTCCATCGACCGGAGAGCCTGTGGACGATGAGCGCGGCGAGCCGACTGCCCCAGCCGGTCACGGCCGGCGTGCGCGCCATCGACCGGGCCGCCGTCGTGCTCGACGCCAGTGGCGGCGACAGCTTCACCGATCTCTATGGTCGTCGCCGGCTGCAGCTGGTCGTGCTGCCCAAGGAGCTCGCGTTGCGACGCGGGCGTCCGCTGGTGCTGCTGCCCCAGACCTACGGCCCGTTCCGTGAGGTCGACAACGCACGTCGGGCGGGGGCGCTGCTCGCGAACGCGGAGCAGGCCTGGGCCCGCGACGAGCACAGCCTGCAGCGGCTGGAGGAGCTGCTGGAGGATCGGTTCGACCCGGACCGGCACCGACTCGGCGTCGATGTCGCGTTCGCGCTGCCGGCGGTGGCGCCCCCTGGGGACCCGAGCGGGCTCGTCCAGTGGCTGAAGGCGGGAGATCCCCCGGTGGGTGTGAACATCAGCGGACTGCTCGCGAACGAGCCCCCGGCAGCACGCGATCGGTTCGGGCTGCGGGCCGACTACCGCGAGGCGATGGTGGCGCTGGTGCGGCGGCTGCTCGCGCGCACCGATCGACGGGTCCTGCTCGTGGCGCACACCCGGGGGAGCTCGGCCGAGTCCGACGACCGCGCCTGCGCCGCGCTGATGGCGGAGCTCGAGGCCGGCGACCGCGTGCGCGTGCTCCCTGACGGCCTCGAGGCGACCGAGCTCAAGTGGGTGATCGGTCAACTCGCCTGGTTCTGCGGGGCCCGGATGCACGCCACGATCGCTGGCCTGTCCTCCGGCGTGCCCACCGCCGCGGTGGCCTACAGCGACAAGGTGGGCGGCGTGTTCGAGACCTGTGGGGTGGGCGACGCGGTCATCGACGCGCGGTGGGTGGGCACCGGTGAGCTGCTCGAGCGGCTGTGGACGCAGTGGACCGCGCGAGACGCGCAAGCGGCTCGACTTGCCACCGAGGTCCCGCGGGTCGTGGATCGGGCCGACCGCCAGTTCGATGCGGTCCTGGCGTCGGTCACGGCCCCGGGCTGCAGCCTGGAGGTGGGCCGATGAGCCGCCGGATCCGCTCGATCACCGATGTCGCCGAGCGACAGCTGTGCACCGGGTGCGGCGCCTGCGCCTTCGTCCAGCCCGACGTGATCCGCATGGTCGACGACCTCGACGCGGGACGGCGCCCCGTGGTCGATGCCGTCGACGGGCGCGAGCCGTCCACCGCCGCGGCGTTGGCGGCGTGTCCCGGCGTTGGGCTGCGCCAGACCGGGCTGCCCGCTGAGCACCTCGAGGAGCTCGGCGGTGCCTGGGGCCCCGTGCTGGAGGTGTGGGAAGGTGTCGCCGCCGACGACGAGCTGCGACATGCCGCCTCGAGCGGCGGGCTGGCCAGTGCCCTGGCACTGCACATGATCGAGCGGCGCGGAGCCCACGGCGTGCTCCACATCCGTGCGCGCCCGGACGCGCCGCTGCTCAACGAGACCGTGCTGAGCCGCACCCGGGAGCAGCTGCTGGCGGCGGCGGGATCCCGCTATGCGCCCGCCAGCCCGTGCGACCGGCTCGACCTCATCGAGGAGGGACCGGTGCCCTCGGTGTTCATCGGCAAGCCCTGTGACGTCGCCGCCGTGGCTCGCCTGCGAGAGCAGCGGCCGGCGCTCGACGAGCGGCTGGGTCTGACCGTGGCGGTGTTCTGCGCCGGGACGCCGACCACGCGCGGCACCCTGGAGATGCTGCGGTCCATGGGGGTGGAGGACCCGTCGCAGGTCGAGAGCGTGCGCTATCGGGGCAACGGCTGGCCCGGGGACGCCGAGGTGGTGGTCCGCACGCCGGAGGGGCGCCGAACGCACCGCCTGACCTATGAGCAGTCCTGGGGCGAGGTGCTCGAGCGCCACCGCCAGTGGCGCTGCTACGTCTGCGTCGATCACACGGGCGAGTTCGCCGACATCGCCGTCGGCGACCCGTGGTACCGAGAGCTCGGGGAGGGTGACCCCGGCCGCAGCCTCATCCTCGTGCGCACCGAGCGCGGCCGCGAGGTGCTGCACGAGGCGATGGCCGCGGGCACCGTCCGGGCCGAGCTCGTGGGCCCGAGCACGCTCCCGGCGTCCCAGCCCGGTCTGCTGCGTGTCCGCGGCGCGGTCTGGGGCCGGGTGACCACCTCACGCCTGGTCGGGATTCCGGCCCCGCGCTTCGAGGGCATGCCGACCTTCGGGGTCTGGTGGCGCGAGCTCACCCTCCGGGAGAAGCTGCGCTCGACCCTCGGGCTGCTGCGGCGCATCCGACGCCGCGGCCTGCGCCGACGCCGGAAGGTGCACCCCTGGGATCCCGGCTCACCCTCGCCGGACAGCACGATCCCGGCGTCGGCCCAGCGCCGCGGAGCATGAGGCCCTCAGGGTGCTGCTGTCGGCTGACGCGTGGTGCGGGCCGACCCGGATGGGCCGGCCCGCACCACGGGTGCGCGCGGATCTCGGGTCAGCCGATGGGGGTGCCGTCGAGCCAGGCGTTGTCGCGCCAGGTGTTGCCGGGCTGGTCGGGGTTGTAGGCCAGGTGGGTGCCGTGCTGGAAGGAACCGGTCCAGCGGTTGCCCTC
>SKLC01000409.1 GCA_007123425.1 Nitriliruptoraceae bacterium | reverse complement strand
GGCCGCGGAGCTGGAGGCCGCCTGCCGCGACCGCCGCCTGATCGTCAACGCGGTCGCGCCCGACGTGCTGCGGCTCGCACCCCCGCTGGTCGTCGAGCGCTCCGAGGTCGACCTCGCCCTGGCCGGGCTGGCCGAGGCGCTGGCCGAGCTCGCCGGGGCGCCAGCAGGCGGTGCGGCATGAGCGCCGCCGCCTCGACGCCCCGCATCCTCGTCATCGAGGACGACGCCGCCGTGGTCACCATGCTCGCCGAGCTGCTGGGCCACGAGGGCTTCGAGGTGGCGACCGCACCCGACGGGCTCGAGGGCCTGCTCGCGCTGCGCACCGTCGACGCCGAGGCCGTGCTGCTCGATCTGATGATGCCCGACGTGGACGGGGTGCGCCTCCTCGAGCAGGTCCTCGAGGAGCATCACGGCGTGCTGCCCGTGCCGATCCTGGTGATCACCGGCTCGCCCGAGGGCGCCCGCCGGTGTCGACGGCTCATCGGCGACGAGAACGTCTTCACCAAGCCCTTCGACCCGGGTGAGCTCGTCTCGCGCCTGCGAGCCCGCCTGCCGCAGCACCCCGAGGACGGCCCCACCTGACCGCGTCCGCGTCGCGACCACCGGTCAGCGCCGCGACCACGACCAGCCGCACGACGAGCACCCTGTCCCCAGACGCCGACCACGTGCCGGCCACCCCGCGTGCCGGCCGCCCACCACCCGCCAGGCGAAAGGCCACCCCGTGCGCCACCTGCTCTCCGTCGACGACGTGACCGGCGACGAGCTGCTGGGCCTGCTCGACCGCGCCGACGAGCTCAAGGCCGAGCGTGCCGCCCGCCTGCGTGCGCAGGAGTCGCTGGTGGGCGACGAGCTGCGCGGCCGCAGCGTCGCGCTGCTGTTCGAGAAGCCCTCGCTGCGCACCCGCGCCTCCTTCGAGGTCGGGGTCCACGAGCTGGGCGGCAAGGCCCTGCCGATGTGGGACAGCGAGGTCGGCCTCGGGCGGCGCGAGACGATCGAGGACACCGGCGCGGTGCTGGGTCGCTACGTCCACGCGATCGTGATCCGCACCTTCGGCCAGGACGACCTGGAGCGCCTCGCCGCCGCGGCGGGCGTGCCCGTCGTCAACGCCCTGACCGACCACGAGCACCCCTGCCAGGCGCTCGCCGACCTGCAGACCTTCCGTGAGGTGCACGGCGGCTTCGACGGGCGGGTGCTGACCTACATCGGCGACGGCAACAACGTGGCCCACTCGCTGCTGCTGGCCGGTGCGAAGGCCGGGCTCTCGATCCGCATCGCCCACCCCGAGGGCTACGGGCCCGACGAGTCCGTCGTGGCCCGTGCCCAGCAGCTGGCCGCTCAGACCGGCGCCGAGGTGACGACCACCACCGACCCCCGCGCTGCGAGCGAGGGTGCCCACGCGCTCTACACCGACGTGTGGGCCTCGATGGGCCAGGAGAGCGAGGCCGCCGAGCGCGCCCGCCGCTTCGCGCCCTTCCAGCTCACCCCGGCGCTGCTGTCAGCGGCCGCCGACGACGCGGTCGTCCTGCACTGCCTGCCGGCGCACCGTGGCGAGGAGATCGCCGCCGAGGTCATCGACTCCGACCGCGCCCGCATCTTCGACCAGGCCGAGAACCGCCTGCATGCCCAGAAGGCGCTGTTGGCCACGCTGCTGCCCTGACCCGCCACCGTCCCCGTCCGATTCGCCGGGACGTCCATCCACCCGACCCGCCCGCTGCACGCGCCCGTCTTTCCAGGAGGCACCCGTGGCCGTCGACAAGCTCGAGCGGCAGCAGCTGCTGCGCCGGCTGCTGGACGAGCACGCGCTGCGCTCGCAGGCCGAGGTGCGCGAGCTGCTGCGCGCCCACGGCGTCGACGCCCACCAGGCCACGGTCTCCAGGGACCTCGACGAGCTGGGGGCGGTCAAGGTGCGCGGCACCAACGGGGACCTCGTCTACCGTCTCACCGCCGACCCGGGGCCGGGGCTGGCGCGCACCCGCCTCGACGAGGTCCTGCGCCAGTTCGTGACCTCCGTACGCTCCAGTGGCAACATCGCCGTCCTGCGCACGCCGCCGGCCTGCGCCCACCCGGTCGCCTCCGCGATCGACCTCGCGGAGCTGCCCGGCGTGCTGGCCACCGTGGCCGGCGACGACACCATCCTGGTGGTCGCCGAGGAGGGCATCCCCGGCCAGGAGCTCGCCTCCCGGTTCCTCGACAAGCTGCGCTGACCACCCACCGGACCCGGCCGAGGCCGGCTCGGGCCCACCCGCCCCGTACCGCACGCCTCGCCCCCCAAGGCACCCCTCGCCCCGCAAGGCACCCCTCGCACCGCACCGCCCCGACCCTGACCGGCGACCTTCGCCAGCAGCACCGACCTCCCGCAGCAACGAGACCCTCGAAGGAGCGGCAATGAGCAAGCCCCGCATCGTCCTCGCCTACTCGGGCGGCCTGGACACCACCGTCGCGATCCAGTGGATGAAGGAGCACAAGGACGTCGAGGTCGTCGCCTGCGCCGTCGACGTCGGCCAGGGCGTCGACGACCTCGACGAGATC
>SKLC01000306.1 GCA_007123425.1 Nitriliruptoraceae bacterium | reverse complement strand
TCGGGCAGCGAGCCCCGCAGCACCAGGAAGACCGCGCCGGCCGCCACCGGCAGGGCGAAGGCCCACCGCCAGCCGAGCGTGACCGCCAGCGTGGGCACGCCGATCCCGGCGAGCGTGGTCGCCGCGGGCACCGACGCCTGCTTGAGGCCGAGGGCGAGCCCGTGCCGCGCGAGCCGCACCCCCCGCACGATCGCGTGATTGGTGGCCGGCTGGATGATGGCGCTGCCCATGCCGGCCAGGGCGAGCAGCAGCACCACGTGCACCCAGCTCGTGGCCACGAGCGCGATCCCGAGCACGGCCAGCACGCTGGTGCCCGTCCCCAGGGTCAGGGTGGTCCGCGCGCCCACGCGGTCCGAGAGGCCGCCCCCCAGCCACGACACCAGCGCGGAGACCGCGAAGTAGACCGAGACGGCGAGGCCGAGCCGCTCCTCGGTGAGCCCCAGCTCGTCGCGCATCATGGGCGAGACGGCGCTGACGATCCAGACCGCCAGGGAGCCCAGCAGCGCGGCCACGGTGGCGCCGGCGACGGTGGAGCGGCCCACGGACACTCCTCGCCTCCCGGCTCGACGCGGCCTCGACCTGGGCATCCCGGCGCGCAGCGAGGGAGCGCACCAGCGACCGCTGCGAGGCTACCCGGGGCCCGATGACGCCACTGCCGGTGGCGGGCACCCCCGGACCGTGCCCACCTCCGCCCCTACCATGCCCGCCGGCAGGAGGACGAGCATGGGCGACGATCGACCGGGCGGGCCCGAGGCCGGTGAGCGCGGCGTCGCCGTCGACCCGGTCACCGCGCTTGGCACCACGCTCAGCCGCCTCGACGGCCGCGTCGCCACGCTCGCGGACCGCGCCGGGCAGGGCCCGCTGCTGGTCGTGGTCGCGGAGCGCGACTGCCCCACGTCGCGGGCGGCGCTGGCGCTGCTGGCCACCTCGGGGGCACGGCTGTGCGTGATCTCCCAGGGACGTCCCGAGGCGGCCGGCGTCCTGCGGGACGCCTGCGGCCTCGCAGAGCGCGACCTCCTCGTCGAGCCGGCCCCGCATCCGGTCTCCGACGCGCTGGCCGCGCAGACCGTCCCCACGTTCGTGCTCGTGGAGGGGCTGGAGCTGACCGCGTGGCAGGACGGCTGGGATGCGCCCGCCATGCCGGGGCTGGTCTCCCGGGCGGGGGGCCGGCTGGAGGCACCGGCGTCACCGGCCCTGAGCCAGGGGGCGTCCCGGCCCTCCCGCCTGGGCAGGCCCGAGGACGAGCTCGTCCGCCTGGAGGCCGAGGATGCCGCGCTGGGCCACCCCCACGGCTGAGCTGGTGCCCGTACCCTGGCCTCAAGCCGACCCGACGGCGCCCGCACCCGACCACCCGACCCACGAACCGCCGCCTCGACGAGGAGCGCCGATGGCCACGCTGGAGCAGCTCGCCGACTGGGTGGCCGCCGCCGACAGCGTGGTCGTGCTCTCGGGCGCCGGGGTCTCCACGGCCTCGGGGGTTCCCGACTTCCGCGGCCCCAACGGGCTGTGGACCCGCGACCCCAAGGCGGAGCGGCTGGCCCACATCGACGCCTACGTGTCCGACCCCGAGCTGCGACGGGAGGCCTGGCGGCGACGGCTGTCGGGCGCGCGACGGCGCCCGGAGCCCAACGAGGCCCATCTCGCGCTGGCCGAGCTCGAGCGTCTCGGTCGCCTCGAGCGCCTGGTGACCCAGAACGTCGACGGCCTGCATCAGGACGCGGGCAACGACCCCGAGCGCGTGGTCGAGATCCACGGCACCCTGCGCGAGGCGTCCTGCCTCGACTGCGGGTGGCGGGGCCCCATGGCGCCCGTGCTGGCCCGGGTGGAGGCCGGCGAGCAGGACCCGCCCTGTGACGAGTGCGGCGGCATGCTCAAGAGCGCCACGATCTCCTTCGGCCAGGCACTCGACCCCGCGGAGCTGCAGCGGGCCCACGACGCCACGATCGAGGCCGAGATCTTCATCGCGGTCGGCAGCTCCCTCGTGGTGCACCCCGTGGCGATGCTGCCGCGCGTGGCGATGGACGCCGGGGCACGTCTGGCGGTGCTCAACGGCGAGCCCACCGGCTACGACGGCGAGGCGCACGTCGTCGTCCACGACGACGTCAGCCGGACGCTCCCCGACCTGGTGGCGGAGGTCCGCCGCCGGCTGTGAGCGGCCCGAGGCCGACCACGAACCCCGCGACGAGCCGACGAGCCCCGTGCCGAGCCGACGCGACCACTCCCCGCCCCCGCGAGCAGCGAACGTGCAGCACGTCCCCAGCGAGCCCCCCGCCCCGGGCGATCCCCGATCCCCCGGGCCACGCCCACCCGCCCGCGGCAGCGACGTCGCCTGGGTCGCGTTGGCGGTGGCGCTCGCGCTCATCACGGCCGTGCAGCTGACCCTGCTCGCCTACCGCGCCGCGACGGCCTCGGGCCCCACGGCCGGCGGCGGGATGCTGCTGCTGGCCTTCGTGATCACCGTGGTGTGGCTGCTGACGGTGTACTGGGTGGCGGTGGGCGCCTGGCGGCGCAGCGTCTGGGGCTGCCCCTTCGACCACGAG
>SKLC01000435.1 GCA_007123425.1 Nitriliruptoraceae bacterium | reverse complement strand
GCCGTGCGGGTGACGGCCAGGCCCGGCGTGCCACGGCGCCAGAACCTCGGTGCGATCCGCCCCAGCCACAGGGCGCTGCCCAGGTGCGTGACGATGCCGACCAGCGCGCCGAGGAGTCCGCGGTGCCCGACGTGGTGACGCTGCGGGGGCACATGGAGGCGGGCGAGATCGAGTTCCGCGCCGGCGTCGAGGACCGCGGGTTCCTGCGGTTCGACATCGAGTCGTGGGCGCGCTCGAGCTCCCGCCTCGTCGCCTGGCTCTACGAGCGCATCCCCGTCGCCCGGGAGATGCAGCTGCACATGTGGGCCCAGTTCTGCGGCAACGTCGCCAAGGTCGCGGGTGGCGTGCGCATCAGCAACGTCGTCGCGACGACCCGCGCCGTCGAGGAGACGTGAGCCGCCCCGTGCACGTGACCGCCCCGGTGCCCCGCGCGGCCCTGCGAGAGCTCGCGGAGCTCCACCGCCGCGAGCCCAATGTCGCACCCGCGCAGCTGCCCTCGACCGACGACGCCCCCGGCTGGCACGTGGACCACCTCGCGACGTCGCTGGGCGCGGAGCCCCCGGGGGACGTCGTCGACGGCGGCGTCTTCGCCACGGCGGCGCGCGTGCTCGAGCGCTACGAGTTCGCCGACCAGCGTCTCGTGCGCGCCGCCTTCTACGACGACGCGCCGCTGGAGGGACGCGACATGCTGCTCGTGGGTCGGTTCCACGGCCTGCGCTTCTTCATGGGCGTGCGCGTCGGCGGCGTCGTGCGGGAGACCGGGCGCCGGCAGGGCCGCCCCGTCGAGCGGTTCGCGTGGCACTACCGCACCCTCGAGGGCCACCTCGAGCAGGGGCAGATGGACTACGAGCTGGTGAAGTGGCTCGACGACGGGCAGGTGCGGCTCGAGATCTCCGCGCGCTCGCGCCGCGCCCCCATGCGCAACCCGGTCGTGGCGCTGGGGTTCGCGCTGTTCGGCCGCCGACAGCAGCTGCGCTTCTACGACCTGGCGCTGGCGCGGACCCAGCACCTCGTCGCTCGCAGCGCCGCGACCCCTGATGCGGGGGCCGAGTAGGGTCGCGGCATGGCCGCCGACACGGACGCCTCCGCCTCCTCCGCGCCCGGGATGCTGCCCCGGCGGGTCAAGCTCGCCTACGGCGCGGGCGCGGGCGGCTGGTCGCTCGTGGACCGGGTGGTGCTCACGTGGCTGTACTACTGGTGGGTGACCACCCCCGCCGACGGCGGCGAGGCGCTGCTGGGCCCCTTCGCCTTCGGCCTGATCATGCTCGGTGGCCGCGCGGTCGATGCCGTCGCCGATCCGGTGGTCGCCCGGCTCTCCGACAACCACCTCGGCGCCCGCGGGCGACGGGTGCCGTTCCTGCTGTTCTCGGCCCTGCCCTACGTCGCCGTCTACGTGGCGCTGTTCCATCCGCCCGTGAGCGGACCCTCCGCGTGGAACGCGGTCTATCTCGGCGGGCTGCTCGCGATCTACTTCACCCTGTTCACCGCCTACGTGGGGCCCTACCTCGCGCTGCTGGCCGACCTGTCCGGCACGGTCGCCGACCGCGTGGACCTCTCGACCGCCAAGGCGGTGGCCACGCTGCTGGGCACGGGCGTGGCGATGATCGTCTCGGGCCTGCTCGTGGAGGCGGTCGGGCTGCCCGGCATGGTCTGGATCCTGGGCGCGCTCGCCCTGGTCCTGCTGCTGGTCCCCACCCGCATCCCGGAGCGGCGCTACGCGACCGCTGAGCCCGCCACGCTGCCCCTGCTCGCGGCGGTGCGCACGACCCTGCGCAACCGGCCGTTCTTGATCACGCTGGTCGGGACCAACGCGTTCTGGTTCGGCTTCAACATCGTCACCATCAACATCGCGCTCTATGTCACCAGCCTGATGGGGCTGAGCGAAGGGATGGTGGCGCCGATGATGGGGGCGGTCTTCGGCGTCTGCCTGCTGGCCTTCCCCGTGGTCAACCTGCTCGCCAAGCGGCGCGGGCTCAAGCTGGTCATGGTGGCCTCGCTGCTGCTCTTCGCGCTGTGCTTCCCGCTGCTGTACTTCCTGGGCCAGCCACCCGGCGGTCTCGACCCGGTCGTGTTCGGGCTGATCGTGATGGCGGTCACCGGCCTGCCGCTGGCCGGGTTCTTCATCGTCCCCGACGCGATCATCGCCGCGGTCGCCGACCTCGAGCGCGGCCTGTCCGGCCAGCAGCGCGAGGGGATGTACTTCGGCGTCAACGGGCTGCTGCTCAAGGTCAACCTGGGCGTGTCCACCCTGGTCTCCGGTGCGCTGCTGGAGGTCTACGGCGATCCGCTCGGGATCCAGCTCACCGGCCCGGTGGCGGCGGTGGCCGTCGCCCTGGGGGCGCTGGCCTTCACGCGCTACCCCGAGCGCGAGGTCGAGGCCCAGCGGGCCGATCTCGCCGGGACGCCGAGCCCGTGAGGGCCCGTCGCCTCGCCGCGGTCGGGCTGCGGCTCGACCTCGAGCGCGCCACCAGCGTGGCCGGATTCTTCATCGTCCCCGACGCGATCATCGCCGCGGTCGCCGACCTCGAGCGCGGCCTGTCCG
>SKLC01000191.1 GCA_007123425.1 Nitriliruptoraceae bacterium | reverse complement strand
GTGGGGTGCACCACGTCGAAGGTCGACACGCGGTCGGAGGCGACCAGCAGCAGGTGCCCGGCGTCGATTCGGTAGAGATCACGCACCTTGCCCGACCGCAGGTGCTCGAGCCCGTCGAGGTGCATCGTGACGCCTTCGTCGACCGGCCACGATCCTAGCCAGGACACATCCGTAGGCTGGTGGGGGTCCGCGACCGGCGGTGGGAGGAGCAGCCATGCAGCACAGCGCCATCGTGATCACCGCCTCGGACGGCGTGGCCGCGGGCGTGCGCGAGGACGACTCGGGCTCGGCGATCGCGGCGATGCTGCGCGACGCGGGCCTCGAGGTGCGCGGCCGCGAGGCCGTTGCGGATGACCGCACGGCGATCGCGACGCTGCTGGCCACCACCTGCGACGAGGAGGGACCGTCCCTGGTGGCGGTCACCGGCGGCACCGGCTTCGGCCCCCGGGACGTGACCCCCGAGGCGACCCGCGACGTCATCGAGCGGGAGGCCCCGGGACTGGCCGAGGCGATGCGCGCCGTCGGTCGGAGGAGCACCCCGATGGCCGACCTGTCGCGGGCCGTGTGCGGGATCCGCGGCCGGACGCTGATCATCGACCTGCCGGGCAGCCCGCGCGGCGCGACCGAGAGCCTGGAGGCGATCCTCGACGTGCTCGGCCACGCCCTCGATCTCGTGAGCGGCGAGACACGCCACCATCCTCCGGGCCATGGCGACGAACGCGACGAGCACGGCCGCGCCCCCGAGGACAATCCCCCGATGTAGCCGACAACGGCCGCCCAGAGGTGTCAACCCGGGCTAGCCCGAGGCAGGCATCTGCAGCCCATCTCGCGTTTGAGAGGCTCAACGTCTCCCGTCCCGGGCCGATGCAAGGCATGAAGACGGACCACGGGGGGTGGCGGTGTCCGCCACGGGAATGCTCCTGTGGCGGACACCGACGAAATGGATGCGCCGTGGCGGTCGATCCCGCACAGGCCCGGGACGCCCTCGACAAGGGACGATTCCGTCCCGTGTTCCAGCCCCTGTACTCGCTGCACACCGGCACGGTCGTGGGGGTCGAGGCACTGACGAGGTTCACCGGCTCGGTCCACGGGCCGGGGCCGTGGTTCGATGCCGCCCGCACGGCCGGGATCGCGGTGGAGCTGGAGCTGGCCACCGCGCAGCGCGCTCTCGAGGCGGGGGCCGACGTGCCCGAGCACGTTCGCCTGTGGATCAACTTCTCCCCCGACGCGCTGATCGACCCCCGGACGTGGGAGCTGCTCGCGACGCACCCGGTCGACACGTTGGGCATCGAGCTCACCGAGCAGGGCCCTCCGACCGGGTGGGCGGCGCTGCGCGACCGCTGCGAGCACCTGCAGCGAGCCGGGGTGCACATCGCCGTCGACGATGTGGGCGGCTCCTGGGCCAGCGCCCGGACCCTCACGAGTGTCCGACCCGACCAGATCAAGGTCGACCCCTCGGTCACCCACGGCCTCGAGTCCAGCGGGCGACGGGTGCAGGCACGCCGCCTCGTCACCGCGGCACGGCGCCGCGGGGCGACCGTCGTCGCCGAGGGCGTGGAGACCCCCGCCCAGCTCGGGCACTGGACCCGGCTCGGAGCCGATGCGGTGCAGGGGTTCCTGCTGGCGGTGCCCTCCTGTCTGGAGGATGCCCTGACCGCCGCCCCGATCGTGGGCCTCGCCCAGCGCACGAGCGCGACGCTGGCGGCGGCGACACCCCGTGCGACGGCCGTCTGACGGCCGGTCGCCGCGGAGGCTGCATCTCAGGCGGTGACGCCCTGGGAATGTGCCTCCTCGCGGACCGCGTCGGCGACCGCGGGAGCGACCCGCTCGTCGAAGACGCTGGGGACGATGTAAGTGGGCCGCAACTCCTCGGGGCTGACCACGTCGGCGATGGCGCGGGCGGCCGCGGCCTTCATGTCCTCGGTGATGAACCGGGCCCGCGCGTCCAGGGCACCGCGGAAGATCCCCGGGAAGGCGAGCACGTTATTGATCTGGTTCGGATGGTCGCTGCGGCCGGTGGCCACCACGGCGGCGTGCTCACGGGCACCCTGGGGATCGACCTCCGGGTCGGGGTTGGCAAGGGCGAACACGATCGCCTCGTCGGCCATGGCGTCGAGGTCCTCGGGCTCGAGCACGCCCGGGCCGCTCACCCCGATGAAGACGTCCGAGCCCGCCAGCGCCTCGCGCAGCGTGCCGGTGCAGCCGCGCGGGTTGGTCTCCTCCGCCAGCCACCGCTTGGTGCCCTCGAGCCCCTGCCGGTCGGGACCGAGCACACCGCCGCGATCCGCCGCGACGATGTCGGGGACGCCGACGCGCTGCAGCAGCCGCGCCACGGCGACACCGGCCGCCCCCGCACCCGACATCACGATCTTCAGGTCCTCGAGGCGCTTGTCGACCAGCCGCAGCGCGTTGTGCAGCGCGCCCAGCACGACGATCGCGGTGCCGTGCTGGTCGTCGTGGAAGACCGGGATGTCGAGCCGCTCCCGCAGCCGCTCCTCGATCTCGAAGCACCGGGGTGCGGAGATGTCCTCGAGGTTGATGCCGCCGTAGG
>SKLC01000325.1 GCA_007123425.1 Nitriliruptoraceae bacterium | reverse complement strand
CGCGCCCCGCGACGGCCTCGCCGGTGTCGCCGCTCTCACTGCTCTCACCGCCGCGCAACCTCCGGTAGCCGCGCTTGGCCGCCTCGGTCCCGTCACGGGCGAGGTCGCGGGCCTCGGCGACCCCGTCACCCACCGTCTCGCGGGGCGCGGCGTCCACCCGCGAGGCCCGCGGCACGATGAGCCACAGGGCGAGGTAGAGCACGATCCCGCTGCCGCCGAAGACGGTGAGCAGCACGAAGGCGATGCGAACGATCGTGGGATCGATCCCGAAGTGGGCAGCCAGCCCGCCGCAGACGCCGACGAGGAGCCGGTCGTCCTCACTGCGGGTCAACCTGGTCGGCTGTGACATCGTCGGTCTCCTCCACGGGTCGCCGCGTCACCTCGACCCTACGGCGCGTCTGCGCCCGTCACCAGAGCCGAAGGTCGCCGGCCGCGTCCCGAGGGCGCGGCGGCGCCGTCCCCGCCGGCCGCCGAGGCGCCCCAGCCGGTCGCGAAGGCGGGCCACCAGGAAGCGGACCCGGCCCTCCCCGTCGAGGCAGCGGCCAACGACGGCGAGGAGCCGGTCGCCCCTGCCCTCCTCGCCGGGTTCAGCGAGGATCTCGCTCCGTCGCCGGTCGCGCGGGCCCGGCCGTCGACGCCGACCCGCAGCACCGCCTGCTGCAGGTGCACGTCGTCGGCGCCCAATCGCCTCCAGCGCGCCTCGATCCCCGCCAGCAGCGAGCACGCCTGCCGCGTGGAGCACCCCGGCAGGTCCACGGCCAGCTCGTGCCGGCCCGTTCGCACGAGGTGGCCGATGTCGGCGCACACCTCGGCGACCTCCTCGAGGAGCCGGCATCGCAGCTCGCGCAGCCCGGGGCCACCCAGCAGGTCGTCCTCGCCGGGGACCCGGTCCCCGCTCGGCACCAGGCGCAGCAGGAGCACCGCGCCGGTGCCCACGTCGTGCTCGTGGTCGATCTCGAGCATGTCCATCCCGTCCTTGCGGTGTCATCGGGCCTACGTCGTCCGCACGACCCGTGGGAACCACCATCCACCATGCCGCTTGATCGGTACAGCGCCGCAGGGCCCCGGTTCGAGGGCCGGATGGCCCCGGTCGGCCGGGCACGTCGCCGCTCCGACCGGCGAGGTCGCTGCCCGACCCGGACGTCGCTGCCCGACCCGGACGTCGCTGCCCGACCCGGACGTCGCAGCCTCGTCCACCGGCGGCCGATCGCTGGGCGTGAGCCGGCGGCCGACCGCAGGGGGTGAGCCGGCTGCGGGTCCTCGCACGTGGCGTGCCGCGTCAGCCCTCGAACGCCTCGGGCGGCGGGCAGGCGCAGACGAGGTTGCGGTCGCCGTGGGCGTTGTCCACCCGCCCCACGGGCGGCCAGTACTTGTCCCGGCGGGTGCCCGGTGTGGGGTAGGCCGCCCGCTCGCGGGTGTAGGGACGGGCCCAGTCCTCGGCCAGGAGCACCTCCGCGGTGTGGGGCGCGCCGGTCAGCGGGTTGTCGTCGGGCGGCCAGCGGCCCGCCGCCACCTCGTCGATCTCGCGGCGGATGGCGGTCATCGCCTCGCAGAAGCGGTCGAGCTCGGCCTGCGACTCGGACTCGGTGGGCTCGATCATGAGGGTCCCCGCGACGGGGAAGCTCATCGTGGGCGCGTGGAAGCCCAGGTCGATCAGGCGCTTGGCGACGTCCTCGTTGGTGATGCCGGTGCGCTGCTGCAGCTCGCGCAGGTCGATGATGCACTCGTGCGCCACCCGGCCGCGCGCGCCGGTGTAGAGCACCGGGAAGTGGGGCGCGAGACGGTGCGCCACGTAGTTGGCCGCCAGGATCGCGGTCCGGGTCGCCTCGGTGAGACCGTCGGGCCCCATCAGGGCGATGTAGGCCCAGGAGATCTGCAGGATGCCGGCCGACCCCCACGCCGAGCCCGACACCGGCGGCCCGCCGCCCGTGGCCGGGTGCAGCGGATCGCCGGGCAGGAAGTCCACGAGGTGCTCGGCGACCCCGACCGGCCCGACCCCCGGCCCGCCGCCGCCGTGGGGGATGCAGAAGGTCTTGTGCAGGTTGAGATGGCTGACGTCCGCGCCGAAGCGGCCCGGGCGCGCGATCCCGACCAGGGCGTTGAGGTTGGCGCCGTCGAGGTAGACCTGCCCGCCGTGGTCGTGCACCAGCGCGCACACCTCGGTGATGGCCTCCTCGAAGACCCCGTGCGTGGAGGGGTAGGTCACCATCAGGGCGGCGAGGTCCCCGGCGTGCTCGGTGACCAGGCGGCGCAGGTCCTCGACGTCGACGTTGCCTGCCTCGTCGCAGGCCACGACCTTGACCCGCATGCCGGCCATGACCGCGCTCGCCGCGTTGGTGCCGTGCGCCGACGACGGGATCAGGCAGACGTCGCGGTGCGGCGCGCCGCGCGCGTCGTGGTAGCCGCGGATCGCCAGCAGCCCCGCGAGCTCGCCCTGCGAGCCCGCGTTGGGCTGCACGCTGACCCGGGCGTAGCCGGTCAGCTCGGCCAGCCACCGCTCGAGCTCGCCGATCATCTCCAGGGTCCCCGCGGCCCGGTCCGCGGGCACGAAGG
>SKLC01000321.1 GCA_007123425.1 Nitriliruptoraceae bacterium | reverse complement strand
TGACCTTCGAGGACCTCGGCGACGGCCGGACCCGGCTTCGGACCGCCTCGTTGGTGGGCTCCTTCGAGGAGCGCGACGCGTGGCTTCGCAGCGGCATGGAGGTCGGCATCAACGAGGGCTACGCCAAGCTCGACCGGCTGATCGCCGAGGAAGGAGTCTGACCATGGGACGCGAGGAAGCAGAACGACACCGCCGGATCGCCGCCGCATTCACGGACCGGGTCCGCGGCACCCGGGACTGGGACGCCCCCACACCCGTGGCGGACTGGCAGGCACGCGACGTCGTCGACCACCTGGTGACCTGGTTCCCGGGCTTCCTCGCCGCCGGCGAGGTGACCCTGCCCGCCGGGCCGTCGGCGACCGACGACCCGGTGGCTGCCTGGGAGCACCACACCGCGGCCGTGCAGGACCTGGTCGAGGGCGATCGTGCCGGGCAGGACTTCACCCACCCGCACGTGGGCACGCTGCCGCTGACCCAGGCCGTCGACCGGTTCTACACCTCCGACGTGCTCATGCACACCTGGGACCTCGCCCGCGCGACCGGACAGGACGACCGCCTCGACCCCGATGAGTGCGCGACGCTGCTTGGCGGCATGGAGCCGATGGAGCAGCTGCTGCGCGACTCCGGCCAGTACGGCCCGCGGGTGGAGGTGCCCGCCGACGCCCCGGTCCAGGACCGCCTGATCGGCTTCATCGGCCGCGACCCGGCCTGGCGACCTCCCGCCGGCTGAGCCGGCGACGGCATGCCCCGCGGCCGCCTCCGCGCGAGGGCTACGACTGCCGGGGCAGCGCGTCGGTCGCTCGGCTCACCCTGGCGGGTCGGGCCTGGTGACCGGGACCCGGTCGGGGATGGGGCGTACGACGACGTTGCGGGCCGCCAGCAGCCGCTCGGCCTCGTCGCGGTCGAGCGCACGCACGGTGGTGGTCATCCCGGCGGGTGCGCGACGGTGCAGGCCGGCACGACCGAAGAGGGCCAGCCCCACTCCGCTGCCGGCGGTGTCGCCACGTAGCAGGTGGCGCAGGGCCCGCCAGCCCGCGGCCCGCAGCGCCCGTGCCCACCGGCGGGTGAGCGCATAGTCCAAGGTGGCGTGGATCTCGGCGTTGCAGCCGTAGCCAGTGGCCCCGGGGCTGGTGAGATCGGCCGTGGGCGGCGTACGGCGCACCTCGATGGTGGCGTGGAACAGCTCGTGGAGCCGTTCGGCGACCACGACCTTGGTGCGGGCTCGTAGCAGCTTCTCGACGAGCGCGCCGTCGAGGCTTGTGGCGAGGTAGCAGGTCCCGTCGGCCTCGGTGAGGTCGAACCTGCCGCCGGTGTTCGCGTCGGGGTCGTGGGCGTGGCTGTACCACCAGGCGCCGGGGTGCTCGGAGAGCCGGTGGAGCTCGGCGATCTCGCCGGCGCGGGGGAAGCCGTCGAGGTCGTCGGGCGGCTCGGCCAGGCCGCTGTGCGGCCCGCTCACGACGCCGCGGTCGCGGGCTGCTGGGTCGTCGTGCGCTCGTCGGTGCCGAGGGAGGCGCGCACCTCGCGGGCGGCGTCGCGCACCTGCGGCAGGTGGCCGGCCTCGAGCAGCTGCAGCGGGCTGGCGCCCAGCTCCTCGTCGGGGGTGACCAGCCAGGTGGCGATGGTCCACCCGGTGGTGGCCCGACCGGGGTCGTAGCCGGCGGCGTCGAGGACCGCGTGCAGGTGACGCAGCACCGCCGGGCGGAACTGCCAGGCCGGATAGACCCACCGGTCGCGGCCGCTGCCGTCCGAGGCCAGTCGCAGCGCGAGCAGCCGACCCCGGTGGACCCGGTCGGAGACGGCCTGCTTGGTCACGCCGCCCAGGGCGATCCGTGCGCCGTCGGTGTCGTAGAACGGGCCGATGTCGTCGGCCCAGGCCCGGCCGGCGGTGGCCAGCACCGCGGCGCGCTCGCCCGCGCGCTCGGGGTCGCTGGCCGGGATGCCGTGCTCGCGGGCCTGGGCGAGCACACGTCGGCGGTACGCCTCGGCCGAGATGCGGGCGTATTCCTCGGGAGCGAGCGAGTTCGCCATGGCACGAGCCTATGAAGTCAAGCCAGTCAAGTAAATCCGGTCAAGGCACGGCATGCGCCACCGACGTGCGGCCGTTCCGAGATCAGCTGACGCGCGCCTGGTCGGTGCGGTCGCGGACCCGCAGTGTGCGGTGGGTTCCCTGGCGGTGCTCGACGAGTCCCCGCTGTTCCAGGATGCGCACGTGGCGGTGGACCGAGCTCGTCGACGCCAGGCCCACGGCCGCGCCGAGCTCGCGGATCGAGGGGGCGTAGCCCTGGGTGCGGTGGAGTCGGTGGAGTGCGTCGAGCAGCGCGCGCTGGCGCGTGGTCAGATCGTGGCGGTTGTTCACGGGCGCCTCCGGGCAATCGGGTGGCAGGAGCATCCCACGCTCTTCGGAGGAGCCTCGAGGTTGTCCACAGCTCGAACGCCCGCGTGTGCTATCACCGGTGGATGACGGGTCGTGAGGTCGTGGGTGTCGTCCTGATCGCGGGGGCGGTCGTCTTCCTCGTGGGTGCCGGGGGCTGGCGGTTGGCGTACGAGCAGCCGCTGCG
>SKLC01000143.1 GCA_007123425.1 Nitriliruptoraceae bacterium | reverse complement strand
TCGCGCCCGGACCACCGACGGCGGGTGCGGCGGTCACGGCCTACGAGTCGGTGCCGTCGGCGTCGGTGCCGTCGCCCGCGTCCGTCGCATCGCCGTCGGTGGCGTCGGTCGCGTCGCCGTCGTCGGCGTCGCCGTCGTCGCCGTCCGCGTCGGTGCCGTCGGCGTCGGTCCCGTCCGCGTCGCCCTGGAGGCTGGGCGTGACCGGGGCGGTGCGCAGGACCGTCTCGATGTCCTCGTCAGTCAGCTTGAGGGTGTCGCTCATGTCGTGTTCGCTCCTGCCGGGTCGTCGGCGCCACGGTAGGGCCCGGCGGGGCGTCGTCAAGCCAGGCCGACCGGGGCCGTTCGGGTGTGGCTCCTCAGGCCTCGATCCGGCCCCGCCAGGACGCGAGCCAGGCGGCGGCCTCGCGGTAGGCGCGGTCGTCGGCGGCGATGCGGTCGGCCTCGTCGGTCCGGCGGGCGCCGGAGCGGCGGTAGGAGCCCAGCACCTTCACGTCGCGGTGGGTGCGCTTGACGGCCGCCAGCGCGTCGCCGACGCGCTCGTCGGCGAGGTGGCCCTCCACGTCGAGGAAGAAGCAGTACTCGCCGAGCTCCGCCTTGGTCGGGCGCGACTCGATCTTGGTGAGGTTGAGGTCGCGCTCGGCGAAGATCTCCAGCAGCTGCAGCAGCGCGCCGGGCCGGTTCTCCTCGATGAACACCACCACCGAGGTCTTGTCCCAGCCGGTGGGGGCCGGCAAGGTGCGCCCCACCACGATGAAGCGGGTGGAGTTGGTCGTCCGGTCGGCGATGTCGCGGGCGACGACCTCGAGGCCGTAGCGCTCGGCCGCCAGCGGGTTGACGATGGCCACACGCGGCCCGCCCGCCTCGGCGACGTGCTGGGCGGCGCGCGCGGTGGAGGTCGCCGGCATCCGCTCGGCAGCCGGCAGCTCGGCCGACAGCCACCGCCGGCACGACGACAGGGCGACCGGGTGCGAGTGCACCTCGGCTGCGTCCCCGACCCGCGTCCCGCTCGGCGCGGCGGCGACCAGGGTGACCGGCACCTCGAGCTCCGCGCCGATCAGCAGGTCGGTGTCGAAGGCCAGCGCATCGAGCGTGGCCGCCACCGAGCCCTCCAGGGTGTTCTCGATGGGCACGACCCCGCGTGCGGCCGCGCCCTCCTCCACCAGGCGCAGCACCTCGCCGATGTCCCCGCAGGAGACGAGGTCCTCGGGGCCCTGCGAGCCCAGGATCAGGCGCGCCGCGGTCTCGGTGAACGTGCCCTCGGGACCGAGGTAGGCGACGGCTCGGCTGGGGGTGGCGCTCATGAGGCCCTCCTGCGACGGCGTCCTGCGGGCGGCGCGCCGGGTGCCGGGGGCCGGCGGCCCGCCATCGCCGCGTCGATGGCCGAGTACTCCTCACCCGAGAGGTTGGTCTCGCTGGTGCCGCCCGCGATGGGCTTGGCGTAGGCGCGCGTCTCGGTGCGGCCGTTGATCGCGGAGATCACGACCCCGTCCCCCTGCTCGTCGAGCAGGGCCGCGGAGAACGACAGGGCTCCGCCCATGTCCTCGAAGGCGTCGTAGCGCACCAGCGCGACCTTGGAGACGGTCCGGCGCAGCAGCGAGCGCAGCTCGTCGGTGCGCCGGCCCAGCTCGCCGATGTCGTGGTCGACGGCCTCGAGCTGCGCGTTGTGGCGACCCAGCACGTCCACGACCGATGCGCCGTCCTCGCCCAGCGCCCGGTGCAGCTCTCGGCGCACGCGGCGCAGGCGCAGGGCCACCAGGAGGGTGGCCAGCAGCGCCAGCAGCGCCACGGCCGCGGATGCGATCGCCACGACGGACAGCAGCTGCGGGTCGAGCTCGGCCATGCGGGTCACGCCCCTTGTCGCACCGCCGTCGGAGCCTAGCGAGCACGCGCGTGCACGCCCGTCGGCTCCCCCCTGCGCGCACGACTTCCTCGTACCTTCGGCCACGGCCGTGACGACGCTCTAGACTCCGGCGGTCCGCAGGCCCCGGCCCATGTTCACGCCCGAGGAGATCCGCTGGTGCGCTCGGCCGCACGCATGCTCGTCCTCGCCCTGAGCGCACTGCTGTGCCTGCTCACCCTCGGCGGCCCCGTGCTGGCCGCCACGAGCTCCCTCACGGTCCTCGCCCAGGACGGCGCCGAGGACGCCGAGCCCGACGAGGACGCCGAGACGGGCGAGGGCACCGAAGGCGAGCAGGACGAGGCGGCCGACGACGAGGCCGACGAAGAGGCGGGGCCCGGCGTGCTCTTCGGCACCCTGCGCTCGGAGGGCGAGGTCGTCGAAGGGGCCGTGCTGGTCATCGAGGACGCCGACGGCGCGCAGGTCGGGCAGGTCACCAGCGACGACAGCGGCAGCTGGGAGTTCGAGGCCGGGGACGGGGAGTTCACGGTCATCGTCGACTCCCTGCCCGAGGGCATCGAGCTGCGCGACCCCGAGCAGGAGACCATCGAGACCTCGGTCTCGGAGGGCGAGCGCCAGGCCGTGCCGATCCAGCTCGGCGCGCCGCCCGAGACCCGCGGCACGATGGCCAGCATCGCCCAGCACACCGTCAGCGGGCTGCGGTTCGGGCTGATCATCGCGATGGCCGCGATCGGGCTCTCCCTGGTCTTCGGGACCACCGGGCTGATCAACTTCGCCCACGGCGAGATCGTGATCTTCGGCGCGTTCGTCGCCTGGACCCTCAACGCGATCGGGCCCGGGTGGCCGCTGCTGGTGGCCGCGCCCTTCGGGGTCGTGGCGGCGGCGGCGCTCGGCGGCGCGATCGACCGGGGGATGTTCCGGCCGCTGCGACGACGCGGGGTCGGGCTGTTCCAGCTGCTCGTGGTCACCATCGGGCTGTCGCTGGTGCTGCGTTACGGCCTACTGATGGTCTACGGCGGGTCGCGGCGCCAGTACACCGACTTCATCGGCCAGGAGGCCTGGCGTCTCGGCCCGATCTCGCAGACGCCCCGCAACATCACGATCATGGTGATCGCTGCCGTGGTGCTGGTGCTGGTGGGGCTCGCCCTGCAGCGCAGCCGCATGGGCAAGGCCATGCGGGCGGTGGCCGACAACCGCGACCTCGCCGAGTCCTCCGGCATCGACGTCGAGAAGGTCATCGGCCGGGTCTGGATCTACGGCAGCGGGCTCGCGGGCCTCGGTGGGATCCTGTACGCCTCCATGTTCGCGTTCAACTACATCAACGGCTTCCGGCTCCTGCTGCTGATGTTCGCGGCCATCATCCTCGGTGGGCTCGGGACCGCCTTCGGCGCGATGGTCGGCGGCATCGTCATCGGCCTGGTGGTCGAGGTCTCCGCGGTCTTCTTCCCCTCCGACCTCGGGTGGGCGTGGGCGCTGGGCATCCTGATCCTGGCGCTGCTGCTCCGCCCGCAGGGGCTGCTCGGACGCCGGGAACGCATCGGATGAGGCACAGGAGCACGTCGTGAACCTGATGGCTGCCCTCGAGCAGGGACTGCGGTCCGCAGTCGGTCCGACCGCGGCCTGGTACGCGCTGCTCGCCATCGGCCTCAACGTCCACTACGGCTTCACCGGGCTGCTGAACTTCGGCCAGGTCGGCTTCATGCTCGTCGGCGCCTACGGCGTGGGCATCTCGGTCAGCATCCTCGGGCTGCCGCTGTGGGTCGGCGTGATCGTCGGGCTGCTGGCCGCGGTGGGGCTCGCGCTCCTGCTGGGTGCGCCCACGCTGCGACTGCGCGCCGACTACTTCGCGATCACCACCATCGCGGCCGCAGAGGTGCTGCGCCTGCTGGCCATCTCGCGGGTCTCGACGCCGGTGACCGGCGGTCCCTTCGGCATCCAGTACAACGCCAGCGCCTTCTTCGAGCTCAACCCGCTGCCCTTCCCGGGGGCGCTGACCTGGGGCCCGTTCTCCTTCACCCGCAACCAGACCTGGGTGCTGCTGGTGGGCTGGACGCTGGCGCTGCTCGTCTCGATCATGGTCGCCGCGCTCATGCGCAGCCCCTGGGGGCGGATCCTGCGCTCGATCCGCGAGGACGAGGATGCCGCCCGGGCGCTGGGCAAGAACGTCTTCAGCTACAAGATGCAGAGCCTCGTGCTCGGCGGTGTCATCGGCGCCATGGGTGGCGTCATCTACACCCTGGGCGGAGCGACGGTGAACCCGAACACGTTCCGGCCCGACATCACGTTCTACGCCTACGCGATGCTGATCGTGGGCGGGGTGGCGTCGCGGTTCGGACCCATGCTCGGCGCGTTCGTCTTCTGGTTCGTGCTCCAGAGCGCCCAGGCGCTGGCTCGCCAGGCATCGGCTGCGGACCTGCTGCCGGACTGGCTCAGCGGCGCGTCCGCGGTCGGCGGCACGCCCTTCGTGCTCACCGGCCTGGTGCTGATGCTGCTGGTCGTGTACCGGCCGCAGGGCATGTTCGGCAACCGACGGGAGATGGCGCTCGATGGCTGACACCTCGCCCGCCGCCGCGGCGCTGGCCGGCGTCGACCCGCGTCCCGGCGTCGCCAAGCCCGACCCGATCCTGCGGGTCGAGGGCGTGCGCCGCAGCTTCGGCGGCCTGACCGCCGTGGACGTCGAGCACCTCGAGGTGCAGCGCGGCACGATCACCGCGCTCATCGGCCCCAACGGCGCCGGCAAGACCACCCTGTTCAACCTGCTCACCGGGTTCGACCGACCCGACGGGGGCAGCTGGTCCCTGGACGGGCGTGACCTCGGCCGGGCTGCCCCCCACAAGGTCGCCCAGCTGGGGATGGTGCGCACCTTCCAGCTGACCAAGGCGCTGTCCCGCCTCACGGTGCTGGACAACATGCTGCTGGGCGCGACCGGCCAGCGCGGCGAGCGCTTCCTCACCGCCCTCGTGCCCGCCGCGTGGCGGCAGCAGGAGCGAGCGCACACCGAGCGCGCGGAGGCGCTGCTCGACCGCTTCAACCTCCTCGACAAGCGCGACGACTACGCGGGCGAGCTCTCCGGAGGGCAGCGCAAGCTGCTGGAGATGGCCCGGGCGCTGATGGTCGAGCCGAGCCTGGTGATGCTCGACGAGCCGATGGCCGGCGTGAACCCGGCGCTGGTGCAGTCACTGCTGGGCCACGTCACCTCGCTTCGCGACGAGGGCATGAGCGTGATCTTCGTCGAGCACGACATGGACGTCGTGATGACGATCAGCGACTGGATCGTGGTGCTCGCCGAGGGCCGGGTGATCGCCGAGGGCCCCCCGGAGCACGTCGCGGAGGACCCCGCGGTCATCGCGGCCTACCTCGGCTCCGACGAGGACGAGGACGGTGGCGACGCATCGCCGGGCAGCGACCCAGCGACCGGTGGAGGTGACGCATGAGCGATGAGCCCACCCACCTCGTCGAGGCCCACGGGGTCGTCGCCGGCTACCTGCCCGGCATCAACATCCTCGAGGGCTGCGACCTCACCCTCGAGGAGGGCGAGATCGTGGGCATCATCGGCCCCAACGGCGCCGGGAAGTCCACGCTGATCAAGGCGCTGTTCGGGCTGGTCCAGATCCGCGACGGCAGCGTGACGCTGCGCGGCGAGACCATCACCAACGCCAAGGCGCACGATCTCGTGCCCCGCGGCGTGGGCTACGTGCCCCAGACCCGCAACATCTTCCCGTCGCTGACCATCCGCGAGAACCTCGAGATGGGGCTCTTCCTCGACCCGGAGCGCTTCGACGAGCGCTTCGACGTCGTCACCGAGCTCTTCCCCCTGCTCCGGGAGCGGTCCGCCGCCCGCGCCGGCAACCTCTCGGGCGGCGAGCGCCAGATGGTGGCGATGGCACGGGCGCTGATGATGGACCCCTCCGTGCTGCTGCTGGACGAGCCCTCGGCGGGTCTCTCCCCGGCCAACCAGAGCGAGGTGTTCCGCCGCGTGGAGCGCATCAACCGGGCGGGGGTCTCGATCATCATGGTGGAGCAGAACGCCCGCCGCTGCCTGCAGATCTCGCACCGCGGCTACGTGCTCGACCAGGGGCGCAACGCCTACACCGGCACCGGCCACGGCCTGCTGGAGGACCCGAAGGTCATCGAGCTCTACCTCGGGACGCTGGCGCGCCACAGGTGAGAGCCTGAGCAGTCCGGATGCGTTCGGGGCCCCGCCGATCGGCGGGGCCCCGACGCATGGGCCGTGGACGCCGCCCCGCCCGGAGGCGGCGTCGTGGCCGTGTCCCTACAGGTCACCCAGGTCGGCGTCGTACTCACCGACGGTCTGCAGCTCGTCGCCGACGAACTCACCGACCGCGTAGCGGCCGACGGTCGGGTCGGGACGCGCGATCTCCAGCGGACCGGAGGCACCCACGTAGTCGATGTCCTCGCCGTCCTCGATCAGCTCCATGCACTCCTGGAAGGAGGTGCACTCGGTGCCGTCGCCGGTCACGTCCTCGATG
The DNA here is from genome assembly GCA_007123425.1 of Nitriliruptoraceae bacterium. GTDB lineage: Bacteria > Actinomycetota > Nitriliruptoria > Nitriliruptorales > Nitriliruptoraceae > SKLC01. The sequence goes on along the minus strand of SKLC01000143.1, from coordinate 3,607 downwards.
GTGTCGTTGAAGTCCACCGGGTCGGTCGAGTCGGCCAGGGCGGCGGCCAGGGCGATCACGATGGTGCAGTCGTAGGCCTGACCACCGTAGATGACGTTGCCCTGCTGATCGTCGGGCAGACGGTCGTTGAGGCGCTCGTTGAACTCCTCACCACCGGCGGCGCCGATGACCTTCAGGCCCTCGATGTCGGTGCCCACGTCGTCGAGCAGGTGCGGGCCGAAGAGACCGTCCGCGCCGTAGAGCGCGTCGCTGGAGACGCCGCCCTCGATGAGCTGGCGGAACAGGTCGATCGCCTCGTCGAAGCCGATCACGATCGCCGCGTCGGCACCGGCGTTGTCCACCTCGGTGACCAGCGCGGCGAAGTCGGGGTCGTCGGGGTTGTAGCTGTCGTCGACCGCGACCGCGACGCCCTGCTCCTCGAGGGCCTCGACCACGAGCTCGCCGAGCGCGACGCCGTAGTCGTCGGCGCGGGAGAGCACCGCGATGTTGCTGTAGCCGTCACCGATGACCTCGTCGGCGATGATGCCCGACACGGCCTCGTCCGGTGGGACGGTGCGGAAGTAGTAGGTGTTGTTGTCCTGGTCGGTGAACGCCGGCGAGGTGTTCGACGCCGAGCACTGCACGATCTCGTTGTCGTGCAGCAGGCCGATGACCTCCTGCGACATGCCGGAGGCGGCAGCGCCGATCACGGCGTCCACGCCGGCGTTGATCAGACGAGCGGTCTCCTCGCGCGCGACGGCGCCGTCACTGGCCTCGTCGCCGCTCTCCAGCGTGACGTCGGCTCCCAGGACGCCGCCGGCGTCGTTGATGTCCTCGACCGCCAGCTCGACCGCCTCGATCTGGGGCAGCCCCAGCGTGGAGAGGTCGCCGGTCTCGGGCAGCAGGTAGCCGAGGTTCAGGACGTCGTCGCGCTCCGGGCGCTCGATGTCGAGGGCCTCCTCGTCGTCGGCGTCCTCGTCATCGACGTCGTCATCGGTGTCATCGACGTCCTCGACGTCGGTGTCATCGACATCGGCGTCGTCGTCGGCGTCGCCGCAGGCGGCGAGCACGAGCGCGAGCGAGGTCAGCACGGCGAGGTGCCGCAGCCACAGCTTTCGCTTCATCTATGTCCTCCAAGGATCGCGGGCACCAGACGCGGGCGCGTACAGCCCCAAACGGACACCGCGGCGTCGCGGTCTCGTCTCGGCACGCTACTACGACCCTAGGAGGAAGGGAAGCCTCACCGCGCACTCCCACGAGTGTCGCACTCGGTCTGCGCACCCCTACCGTGGCGCCCGACGATGCCAGGAGGCGCCGGTGGACGAGACCCTGCTGTTCCCCTGCTCGCACGGCGAGGACGCCCCCGAGCGGGCGACGGTTCCCTTCATCGCCGCCGCCACCGCGGCCGCGAGCGGTCGGTCGGCGATCGTGATCTGCACCGTCGAGGCGGTCTGGCTGGGGCTGGCCTCGCACGCCGAGCGGGTCACCGAGGAGGGCATGCCGGCGGTGCTCGACCTGCAGCGCACGCTCGTCGACGGCGGCGGGGAGATCTGGCTCTGCAGCGCCTGCACCACCAAGCGCGGCATCACCGGCGATCACCCGCTGGTCCCGGGCGCGCGCATCGTGGGCGCCGCCACGATCGTCGAGGCGCTGGCGAGCGGCCGCGCGATCACCCTCGCCTGACTCCCGGTCCGCAGTCAGCAGGATCCACGGGGGGCGGCGACACCCCGGTGCGCCATCTCACACACCCGGCGCCGTCAGCACCCCGTCAGCCAGCCCCTCCCGACCCGCCTGTGCCAGAGTGGCGATGCGAGGTCGGCCGTGGGCCGACACCGGGCTGGCCCTCGCCGGTGCCGGGACGGGGTGACGCACGGGGCAATCCCGCGCACTTCGGCTTCTCGCCCATCCGAAGGGGCGCCGACGCACGAAGCCTGTGCGTCCGTTCCATCCTCACGCACCTGGAGTTCCATCCTATGAAGCGCTCGTTGCTGGCCGGCACGCTGGCCGCCACCTTCCTGCTCGTCCCCTCCGCCGCGCTGGCCTCCGAGCACCTGGGCTCCCTCCAGGTCGTGACCGAAGCCGTGAGCGTGCCCACCGATGGCGTCGAGGTCGTCGCCGTCCACGGGGTCCCGCCCGAGACCTTCGCCGCGCTCGGCGTCGACGACACCGCCGTCGACGTCTGGGTCAACGGTGAGGTCGCCTTCAGCTTCTCCTACGGCGACACCCAGGTCGTCGACACCCTCGAGGCCGGCACCGAGTACACCCTCGAGGTCGCCCCTGCCGGCAGCGAGGAGCCGATCCTCGACCTCGGTCCGGTGAGCCTCGAGGACGGCACGAGCACCTCGGTGGTCGCCCACCTCGACGCCAATGGGGACCCGACCCTGGCCGCCTACGGCAACGAGACCGACGCCACCGGCATCCAGGTCTTCCACACCGCGAGCTTCGGGGCGGTCGACATCATCGCCGGCGGCGCCGCAGCGCTCGAGGGCGTGGAGAACGGCGCCACCGCACGCATCGACCTCGATGGCGGCACCACCGCCGAGGGCGTCGGCGTGGCACCCGCGGGTGACGAGGTGGCGATCGACCTCGGCGACGTGGAGGTCCCGGCCGACACGCTCGTGCTCGCCTACGCGATCGGTGCGCTGCCGGCCGACGAGGACGCCGACGACGCAGCCGACGATCCCGCCACCGACGACGCGACCGATGACGCCGCGACCGACGACGACATGGACGAGGACCACGAGGCCCCGACCCACGTCGACGCGGGTGAGGCCGGCCTGGCCACCAGCGGGCTGCCGGCCTGGACGCTGGGCCTGATGGCGCTGGGCGCCCTCGCCCTCGCCGTGCCGGCCGCGGCCGCGGTCCGCCGCCGCTGACCGATCGCACACCCCGGTGGGGCGGGCACTCGCCCGCCCCACCGGTGCGTTCCCACCACCCCTGCCCATGGAAGGATCCGCGGTGTCCCGCCGATGGTCGCTCGCCCTGCTCCTGATCGGGCTGGTGCTGCTGCTCGGCGCGCCGCTGCTGTGGCTGCAGAGCCAGCCGACCGTGACCGTCGGCGACGTTCCCGCCGCGACCGCCACCCAGGCCTCCCCCGCCCAGGCCCCGGCCGAGGTGCGGGCAGCCGCAGTCGAGCCGCCGGAGGCCCTCGACGAGCTCGTCGCGGACGATGGCGCCGACCAGCCCCCAGACGGGCTCGTGCCCACCAGGATCGAGCTGCCCAGCCTCGACGTCGCGGCGGACGTCGACCCGGTGGGCCTCGAGGACGACGGCGGCATGGAGCTGCCCGAGGACGTGGCCCGCGTCGGCTGGTACGAGCCCGGCGTGCGGGTCGGGGAGCCCGGGACCGCGGTCCTGGCCGGCCACGTCGACAGCCGCGTGCAGGGGCGCGGGGCCCTGTTCGACCTCGTGCGGCTCGAGCCCGGCGACCTGGTGGTCGTCGGGGACGGCGAGGAGACCTCGCAGTGGCGGGTGACGGGGCGCACCCGCTACCCCAAGGACGAGCTTCCCCTCGGCGAGATCTTTCGCTGGGAGGGCGAGCCCGCCCTCGCGCTGATCACCTGCGGGGGCGACTTCGACGCCGGCGCGGGCGGCTACCGGGACAACGTGGTCGTCTACGCCGAGCCGG
>SKLC01000151.1 GCA_007123425.1 Nitriliruptoraceae bacterium | reverse complement strand
GCCTGCGCCGTCGACGTCGGCCAGGGCGTCGACGACCTCGACGAGATCCGCCAGCGCGCCCTGGACTCGGGCGCCGTGGAGGCGGTCGTCGTCGACGCGAAGGACGAGTTCGCCGACGAGTTCATCGCTCCGGCCCTGAAGGCCAACGCGATGTACATGAACAAGTACCCGCTCGTCTCCGCGCTGTCGCGGCCGCTGATCGTCAAGCACCTGGTGCGCACCGCCCGCGAGACCGGCGCGGCCGGCGTGGCCCACGGCTGCACCGGCAAGGGCAACGACCAGGTGCGCTTCGAGGTGGGCACGATGTGCCTCGCGCCCGACCTGCAGAACATGGCGCCGATCCGCGAGTGGGGCCTGTCGCGCGACGCCGCGATCGACTACGGCACCGAGCGGGGCATTCCGATCCCGGTCAAGTCCAAGGAGTCGCCCTACTCGATCGACGAGAACGCCTGGGGCCGCACCATCGAGTGCGGGATCCTCGAGGACCCGTGGGTCGCCCCGCCCGAGGACGCCTTCGAGCGGACCGTCAACATCGCCGACGCGCCCGACGAGCCCGAGGAGCTCGTGATCGAGTTCTCGCAGGGCCTGCCGGTCGCGCTCGACGGCGAGCGGCTGTCGCTGGCCCGGATCGTGGCCGAGCTCGACCACCGCGCTGGCGCGCACGGCGTGGGGCGCATCGACATGCTCGAGGACCGCCTGGTCGGCATCAAGAGCCGCGAGCTCTACGAGTGCCCGGGCGCGATCACGCTGATCGCCGCCCACCGCGACCTCGAGGACCTCACCCTCGAGCAGGAGCTCGCCGAGCACAAGCGCACCGAGGAGGGCCGCTACGCGCAGCTGATCTACAACGGGCTGTGGTGGGGCCCGCTGAAGAAGGCCATCGACGCCTTCATGGACGAGGCCAACCGCTACGTCAACGGCGAGGTCCGGGTGCAGCTATTCAAGGGCCACGCGACCCCGGTGGGCCGCCGCAGCGAGACCCACGGGCTGTACAACTTCGAGCTGGCGACCTACGACGCCGCCGACCAGTTCGACCAGTCGCTGGCCGAGGGCTTCGTCAAGCTGTGGGGCCTGCCGCTGCAGACCTGGGCGGCCCGCGTCCAGCAGCAGGGCGACGAGGTCTAGGACCCCGCCGGGTCGAGAAGCGAGGTGGACGCGTGAGCGAGCAAGACGGGCAGGACCAGCGGCAGCCGGAGGCGGAGGCGACCGACGCCGGGCGGCTGTGGGGCGGGCGCTTCAGCCAGGGCCCGGCCGAGGCCGCCTGGGCGCTGGGCGTGTCCACCTCCTTCGACCGGCACCTGTGGCGGCAGGATCTGGCCGGGTCGCGGGCCCACGCCCAGCAGCTGCACCGCATCGGCGTCCTCGACGCCGCCGAGCTCGAGGCGATGCTGGGGGCGCTCGACCGCTGCGGCCGGCTGTTCGAGCAGGACGAGTTCCCGTTCCTGCCCACCGACGAGGACGTCCACGGCGCGATCGAGCGCTGGCTGGTCGAGGACCTCGGGGCGCTGGGCGGCAAGCTGCGTGCCGGCCGCTCCCGCAACGACCAGATCGCCAGCGACCTGCGCCTGTGGTGCCGTGACGCGTGCGACGAGCTCGTGGCGCTTGTCGGTGACCTCCAGCAGGCGCTGACCGGGCAGGCCGAGGCGCATCTCGACTGGCTCGCCCCGGGCTACACGCATCTCCAGCGCGGTCAGCCCGTCCTGCTCAGCCACCACCTGCTGGCCTACGTCTGGATGCTCGACCGCGACGCCGGGCGGCTCCGTGACGCGCGGACGCGCCTGAACGCCTCGGTGCTGGGCTCAGGTGCGCTGGCCGGAACCACCCTGGACCTCGACCCGGCCGGCTACGCCGAGCAGCTGGGCTTCGCGTCGGTCGCCGAGAACTCGATGGACGCCGTCGCCTCGCGCGACTTCGCCATCGAGGTGGTCGCGGCCTGCGCGACGCTGGCGGTCCATCTCTCCCGGCTGGGGGAGGAGATCGTGCTGTGGGCCACCTCGGAGCTGGGCTTCGCGCGCGTGGGGGACGCCTTCTCGACCGGCAGCTCGATCATGCCGCAGAAGCGCAACCCCGACGTCGCCGAGCTGGTGCGCGGCAAGGCCGGCCGGGTGGTGGGCGACCTGATGAGCCTGCTGACGCTGGTCAAGGGCCTGCCCATGACCTACGACCGCGACCTGCAGGAGGACAAGGAGCCGGTCTTCGACGCGGTCGCCACGCTGCGGCTGGTGCTGCCGGCGATGACGGGCACGGTCGCCTCGCTGACCTTCGACCGCGAGCGGCTCGAGACGGCCTCGACCGGCGGGTTCGCGCTGGCAACCGACCTCGCCGAGGAGCTGGTCCGTCGAGGGGTGCCGTTCCGGGAGGCCCACGAGGTGGTCGGCGAGGTGGTGCAGGTGGCCGAGTCCAAGGGCGTGGACCTCGACGGCCTCACCCCGCAGGAGCTGGCCGGCGCCCACGAGGCGCTGGACGAGCGCGTGGCCGACCTGCTGGACCCGCGGGCGGCGATCCGTCGGCGCGACTCGTCGCTGGGCACCTCGGTGCGGGCGGTCACCGAGCAGCTCGCGCG
>SKLC01000458.1 GCA_007123425.1 Nitriliruptoraceae bacterium | reverse complement strand
GTGCCGCCCGGCATCCGCCGACCCGGCTACGCGCGGCCATCACCCCACCGTGATGGTGGTCAGCAGGTAGGTGTTCTCCACCACGGCGGTGTCGTCGGGCGAGCGGTCGTAGCGCTGGAAGACCTCCTCGAGGTCCGCCCACAGGGTCCGGCGCCCGTCGTCGTCGAGCACCTCGGCGGCGAGGAGGGTGGGGCCGAACCACCGCCGGAAGACCTCCACGGCATGGCCGGTCGAGTGCCAGTACTGCAGCGCCGGGCGCAATTCGCTGTCGATGCGGACCGCGGCGTCGCCGAACAGCTCGGCCAGGCCCTCGTCCGTGCCCCAGCGCAGCGGCGAGGCCAGCCCCGGGGCGGGAGGGTTGTGTCGACCGTGCACGGCGAAGAAGTCACCGCTCCAGCCGTGCGGCACGGGGCTGGCCAGCACGATCCGTCCCTGGGGACGGGTCACGCGCACGAGCTCGCGGGCCGCGCACTGCTGGTCAGGCGCGAACTGCACCCCGTAGACCGACAGCACCGCGTCGAAGGCGTCGTCGGCGAACGGCAGGTCCTGCGCATCCGCCTCCACGAACTCGGCGTCGAGCCCGTCGACGCCGGCCCGGGCCCGGGCGCGCTCGAGCAGGGAGGGCACGAAGTCGATGCCGGTCACCCGGCAGTAGCGACGTGCGGCCGCCAGCGCCGCGGGGCCGCTGCCACAGGCCACGTCGAGCACCTGCTCGCCGGCATGCAGCTCGGCGGCATCGCAGACGGCCTCGGCCATCACGACGTTGAGCCGCGAGATCTCGTGGAAGTCGCCCTGCGACCAGGTCACCTGCTGGTTCCTGGTGGCCGCCTCGAGGTCGACCGCTGGGTTCGCGCTGGTCATCATCGCCTGCTCCTTGAAGATCGTCACGACCGCCGGCGACCGTCCGCTCGGCGAGCGCCTGTCGTGGCCGGGTGGACCGTCGTCCCCCCTCGACGCGCGCCTTCGAGACTGACAGAGTGGGCATGCGGGTCCAGTCCGATATCTGGACCCGGCGTCGCGCTGACGGTGAAGGGCGGGGTCCGTGAAGAGCTACGGCCAGTACTGCCCGATCGCGCGAGGAGCCGAGGTCTTCGCCACGCGGTGGACGCCGGTGATCATCCGCAACCTGCTGCTCGGCTGCCGCACGTTCACCGAGCTGCGCGACGGCGCACCCGGGATCTCGCGGTCGCTGCTCTCCGAGCGGCTCAAGCAGCTGGAGGGGGTGGGCGTCGTCGCGCGCCACCCACGCGCGGGTGGGCGCGGATGGCAGTACGAGCTCACACCCGCGGGCAGGGACCTGCAGGCGGTCTGCGAGGCGATGGGCGCCTGGGGCTCGCGCTGGGTGGAGCTGGGCCCGCAGCACCTCGACCCCTACTACTCGCTGTGGGCGCTCGCCCGGGGCCTGCGCAGCGTGGAGCTTCCGGAGCGGCGGCTCAACGCCCGCTTCGAGCTCCCGACCATGCCCGCCGACACGCGGCGCTTCTGGCTGCTGGTGCAGGCCCCCGAGCCGGAGGTCTGCGTCCAGCATCCCGGCCACGACGAGGACCTGGTCGTGACCGCGGATCCGGCCTGGCTGGCCCGCTGGGTGCTCGGCGAGCGCTCGCTGTCCCAGGGGCAGCAGGCGGGCGTGGTGGACGTGGCCGGCCCCACGGACCTCGTGCGCGTGCTCGGCCGCCTGGGCGAGGCCAGCGCCCGAGCCCTGGCGACCTGGGGCCGCGCCCCAGCCTGATCCACGCCGAACGAACCGTGAGGAGAGGAAGGCACATGGAGCCGCAGGTTCTCGAGGTGGCACCCGGCACGTTCGCCGTCGCGGGGTCGCACACGAACTTCGCCCTGCTCGTCGACGGCGACGAAGCCACGCTGGTGGACACCGGCTATCCCAAGGACCGCGCGCTGGTCGAGGCGGCGGTGGCGCAGGTGGGGCTCGGCCTCGCCGACGTGCGCTCGCTGCTGCTCACGCACGCGCACGTGGACCACATCGGCTCGGCCGAATGGCTCCGGGTCGCCCACGGCGTCCCGGTGCGCACCCACCGGGACGAGGCCGCGCACGCACGCGGCGAGGTCGACCAGGTGATCTCGACCGGGGCGCTGCTCGCCCGGCTGTGGCGCCCGAAGGTCTTCGGGTTCGTCGCCAACGCCGCGACCAAGGGCGCGCTGCAGGTCGAGCGGGTCGGCGAGGTCCACACGTTCGCTGACCGCGAGACGCTGGACCTGCCGGGCGGGCCCGTGGCGCTGCACACCCCCGGCCACACCAGCGGCCACGTCGGCTTCCACCTGCCCGACCGTGGCGTGCTGCTCTCCGGGGACGCGCTGATCACCGTCGACGTCTGGGACCACCGGCGACGGGGGCCGCAGCTGATCCGCGAGCAGTTCAACCACGACCACGCGCAGGCGATCGCGTCGCTCGCGCTGCTCGAGGCGGTCGAGGCCGAGGTCGTGGTCCCCGGGCACGGGCGGCCCTATCGGGGCACGCCGGCCCAGGCCGTGGAGGAGGCGCGACGCCACCTGCGCTGAGGGCGCACCGCGGGGTCGTCGGCCCGAGGGCCGTCGGTCAGCCGGCGCCCGCCGCCCAG
>SKLC01000126.1 GCA_007123425.1 Nitriliruptoraceae bacterium | reverse complement strand
TCGGCAGAGCCTCGTCGACCCGGTTGGCCTGCTCGACCACCGGATCGGGCTCGAACCGCAGCTCCGGGACGTTGCGCAGGCGCGCGCGCTGGCCCAGCAGGCCGCGCAGCGCCGGCGTGGCGGCGGCCAGTCCCTCGGCCACCTCGTGGGGCTCCGGCAGGCGGTCGCCCCCGGACCGTCGCGGGTCGCGGCTGACGATGCCCGGGTCGAGCATCGAGTACCACACGGTGGCGTACTCGTGGTCGGGGGTGACCTTCACCTCGGTGATGGTCACGAAGGCCAGGCGCGGGTCGGCGATCTCGGTCTCGATGAGCTCGGCGAGGGCCTGGTGGACCGCGCGGTCGGTGCGGGGGTTGCGCTTGGCGGACATGGGGCTCCTCCAGGGGTCGGGCTCACGCGGATGGGCGGCCTCGGACCCGGGTGGGCGGGCTCAGACCCGGGTGGGCGGGCTCAGAACCACGGGGTGTCGGGGCGGTCGGCGTCGAGCGCGTCGACGTCCTCGGCGGTGCCCAGCACCAGCAGGCGGGGATCGCGCTCGAGGACGGCCACGATGCGGTCGAGGACACGCTCCACGCCCGTGTGGCTCGAGGCGGCCACCGCGACGCCCAGTGCGGCGCGCTGCCAGGTGTCCTGGTAGCCGACCTCGGACACCGAGCAGCCCAGCTCGTCCCGCAGCGCCGCCTGCGCCCGCTGCAGCACGGCGCGCTTGGCCTTCAGCCCGTCCGCGCCGGGCACGTGCAGGTCGACGCGGACGACGCCGAAGTGGACCGTGCCAGCGTCGCGGCTCACCTTCCCAACCGCCTTTCGTGGTCACCAGGCCCGGCTAGACCCGCTCCACCTCCACGGTCTCGTAGGCCTCGAAGACGTCGCCCTCGCGCACGTCCTGGAACTTGTTCAGGCCGATGCCGCACTCGAAGCCCTCGCGGACCTCGTTGGCGTCGTCCTTGAACCGCTTCAGCGAGCTCATCGTGTCCTCGGCGATGACCACGCCCTCGCGGATCACGCGCACGCCGGAGTGGCGGCGCACGACCCCGCGGGTGACCATGCAGCCGTAGACGAAGCCGATGCGCGGGACCTTGAAGACCTCGCGGACCTCGGCCTCGCCGATGATCTCCTCGCGAAACTCGGGCGCGAGCAGGCCCTTGACGGCGCGCTCGATGTCCTCGATCGCCTCGTAGATGATGCGGTACAGACGCAGGTCGACGCCCTGCCGGTCGATCTCCTCCCGGGCCTTGGCGCCGGGGCGGACGTTGAAGCCCACGACGATGGCGTCCGAGGTGGCGGCGAGGTTGACGTCGTTCTCGGTGACCGCGCCCACCCCCTTCTGCACGACCCGGACCTGCACCTCGTCGAGCTCGAGCTTGAGCAGCGCGTCCTCGAGCGCCTCGGCGGAGCCGGAGACGTCGGCCTTGATGATGACGTTCAAGGTCTCCTTCTCGCCGGCCTGCACCGCCGAGGTGAGCTCCTCCAGCGTCGACGGGCGCCGCTCGGCGAGCTCCTTGCGGCGCTCCCGCTCGGAGCGGCGCTCGGCGATGTCGCGGGCCTGGCGCTCGGAGCCGACGACGCGGAACTCGTCACCGGCCTCGGGCACGTCGTTGAGCCCGATGACCTGCACGGGCGTGCCCGGCTCGGCCTCCTGCACCTGGGCGCCCTTGTCATCGAACATCGCCCGGATGCGGCCGTCGGACGAGCCCGCCACGAGGATGTCGGAGCGCTTGAGCGTGCCGTTCTGGACCAGCACGGTGGCCACCGGGCCGCGACCCTTGTCGAGGTGGGCCTCGATGATGCGCCCCCGCGCAGCGCGGTCGGGGTTGGCCTGCAGCTCGAGCAGCTCCGCCTGCAGCGCGATGATCTCGAGCAGCTCGTCGAGCCCCTGGCCGGTCATCGCGGAGACGTCCACCGTGGGCACGTCGCCGCCGAAGTCCTCGGGCACGAGGTCGTGCTCAGTCAGCTGGGCCTTGACCCGGGCCGGGTCGGCGCCCTCGACGTCCATCTTGTTCACGGCCACCACGATCGGGACCTCGGCGGCCTTCGCGTGCGCGATGGCCTCCTCGGTCTGGGGCATGACCCCGTCGTTGGCGGCGACCACGAGGATCGCGACGTCGGTGACCTGCGCACCGCGGGCGCGCATGGCGGTGAACGCCTCGTGCCCCGGGGTGTCGATGAAGGTGATGGGGTTGCCGTCCTGGGTGACCTGGTAGGCACCGATGTGCTGGGTGATGCCGCCGGCCTCGCCGGACACGACGTCGGTCTTGCGGATCGAGTCGAGCAGCAGCGTCTTGCCGTGGTCGACGTGGCCCATGACGGTGACCACCGGCGGGCGCGGCTCGAGCTTGGCGGGATCGTCCGGCTGCTCGATGCCGAACTCGACCTCTTCCTCGGACATGAAGTAGACGTCCACGCCGAGGTCGGCGCAGATGATCTCCACCGTGTCATCGGCCAGCGACTGCTGGACCGTGGCCATCTCGCCCATCTCGAAGAGCTTCTTGACCAGGGCCGCGCCGGGCACGCCGAGCTTGTCGGCGAGCTCGCCGACGGTGATGCCCGAGAGCACCTCGACGCGCTCGACCTTGATCTGCTCCTCGATCGGGACGTCGCGGCG